>JAZRHJ010000084.1:0-3130 GCA_045644695.1 Alphaproteobacteria bacterium
ATCCTTTATTTATTATGTTAAAATAATATGATTAAAAAAAATGAATGTAAAGATTTTATATACAATAAAATCTAAATAAGGAGAATATATATGCATAATTTATGGTGGTTAGTTGCAATTTTTGCCAGTTCTGTATTCGCTATGTACATTTTTGCTAATCAGATTTTTAAATTAAAAGGATCTCATGTTATGATATACCGTGGGATTGGAGCGGCATTGCTTTTACTTCCGTTTTCTTTGATGGTTGACGGCGTTGCTAATTCTACATTTTATTGGTTGTGCATTCTTCAAGGTTTTTTGATTGCAATTTTAGATAACCGACTTTTTAATGCTGCTAATAAATTTGGAGCAGAAATTACAAGTACAATACAGCCGTTAAGTGTTTTGTTTGGGTTTGTTATCTGGTTCATTATGATGCCAACTCAGTTTTTTGAATTGTTACAAAGCCCGATACGCCTTATTTTTACCGTTATAGCAATTTTAGGTATTGTAATATCTGTTATATTGTTTAGAAAGAACCGTTTAAATCGATTGGCGTTTTTATATTTGTTACCGGCTTTGTTAACCGTTACCATACTTGATTTATTAGGTAAAATTTTAATGAATATAGGTTCGGACAATATTTTTGGGGCTATTTTCTACTATTCACTTATAACATCAGCAGTTGCCGGAATTATAAATGCGGGAGTCTTTTTTATACAGGGAAATTCGATAAAAGAAGTATTGGTGCCTCGTAATTTAATTTTTGCCGGCATTCCGATGATGATTTTGATTTTGAGTATGTACGTATTTAAAAATTATAGTTTATATTTATCTGAAAATCCGTCTTATGTTATGGCTATAATATACGCATATCCGGTTTGGATATTCTTGGCAAATAATATATTTTCAAAATATGTTAAAAATAAAATATATGCACAGCCCAATAAGTGGGTGATGTTATCTATGGTAGTATCAATTGCGCTTCTTATTTTGACCGTTAAAAATTAATTTTACATTATCTAAAGTAAGTATTTGCGGTAAAATTACATATTGTTGACTATTTTCGGGATAATATACATATAAAGGTACACTGTTACGTCCGAAAGATTTTATTGCTTGACCGATTTTAACATCATCCTCGGTCCAATCGGCTCTATATGTATTGATATTTTTTTCTTGTATCAATGACAGAAATTTCGGATTGTTTAGTACGTTTTTTTCATTTAATAAACAAGTTAAACACCATTTAGCAGTAAATTCTATAAATACCGGTTTTTTGGCATTTATAAGTTCTCTTATCTCTTGATTATTATATGGTTTAAAAATGCTTTTTTTATCAGAATTTGAAAATATATTAAGTTGTGAATATAACACCCATGCAAGCCACAAACAAGTAAATACAATAGGAACGGAAAGAGCATATTTTATGCGCAAGGTCCATTTACCCGAAGGTGGCATAATTTTTGCGGCCAATTTCGGATACAATTCCAACAAAGTAAAAGGTATTGCATAACCTAGCCCCAAACTGAAAAATATGATAAAATAAATCTTTGTCGACTGCATTAGTGTATAACCCAATGCGGCACCTAAAAAAGGTCCGGTGCATGGAGAGGCAATTAGCACTGCAAAAAAACCCGATAAAAATGCATTTATATTTCCCATTTTATTAAACCAATTTATTAAATGCGGACTTATTACGACAATATCTAAAAGCATTAACAATATAAAAATAAATAATATAAGCATTAAAGTAACAAAAAACGGAGATTGAAGTTGAAAACCCCAACCTATGGCACTTCCGCCTTTTCTAAACATATATAATAATGTTGCCAAACTTAAAAAACTAAATATAACCCCGCTTAAATATAATAAAGCACCCTTAAAATTTTTTTTGCTTGTTGCTGCAGACATTAATTTTATGCTTAAAACCGGAAAAATACAGGGCATAAAATTAAGTAAAAATCCTCCCGCAAATGATAATATTATGACATACATCAATGATGATATATCAAACGCATTATCAATGGGTACAATGTTTAATTTATAAGGTTTATTCCCGTTTAGCAATAATCCTCCTTGTGAAGGAATTATCGGTTTTTCAAGTTTTACTTTAATAATATATTCTTTTTCATTGTTTATAACAGATGGCTTATCGGCAACATAAATAACAGATTTTTGGTAAGGAACAAAATATAAATCAGCTTCTTCTAACTTTATTGTGGTTTTATTAATGTGCAAATTAAGAAAAAAATCATTTTCAACTTTTTCAATATTGGCTGTTGCTTCTATATTTGTACCATTTAAGAAAGATTTATTGGCACCATCAAGCGCCGTATCAAAATTTTCAGAACTTGGATTTATAAAAAATTTGATATCTGCGGTTTGTTTCTCGCATTCGTTTTTACATGCTTCCCATTTTATTTTTAATTTAATTTCATCATCGGTATTATTTGTTTCAAACAAATAGTAGGCCTTATTAAAATAACCGTATTGTCCCACTATATTATCTGATATTATAACTTGTGGCGTGCTTTCGTTTAGCCGTATTGTCGGTTTATTCCAATCAAAAGACGTTGGAACACCCACATCACCCGGATTATCCCAAGAAATAAACCAACCGTCTTTAATATTAAATTCAACTAAGATGTTTGAAACTTTTTGCGATGCTTGTTTTGAATATATGTTAATATTGAGAATGTTGTTTTGCCAGTTGGTAACATTGGCAAAACTGTGGTTGGCAACAAAAAAAGACCAAAATAAAATAAAAAATCTGATAGTTCTCATATATTTTTTAACCTTTATTTTTAATTTCCAGCGTATAATATGCCTTACTTACAATTATTAAAGATTTTCCCAACATTAGTAAACCGAAAAATATGGATATAAGCAAAAAATATTGATTAAATAAACACATTAAAACCAAAGCAATGAATGCATCAAAATTTTGTATATGCCCCCAAAGACAAATTTTTACATCCGATTGATTTATCTTTTTAAAGTCTTGATTAGAAATAATGGCAAATGATAACAATGATACTGCCGAAATTAATAAACAAACGAGTATAAAAGAGCCGGCAATGGCATTTTGCGACGGGTTTGCCATAATAAACCCCCATAAAAATAAGCAAAACGAGGTATAATCGGCTAC
>JAZRHJ010000085.1:0-15500 GCA_045644695.1 Alphaproteobacteria bacterium
ATTCAAAGAACCGATTCGATGAAAAAATATTGGAAAATTTAGTTGCGTTGGCAAAAGAGTGCAATTTGGAAGAAAATATCAAAAATATGTTTGATGGTAAAAAAATAAACACTACCGAAAACAGAGCGGTTTTACATATAGCACTTCGTAATAAATCAAAAAGGCCGATTTTTTGTGACAATGAAAATGTAATGCCGCAAATTAATGAGGTTTTGCAAAAAATTAAAACTTTTTCAGACGCTGTTCGATTTGGCGAATTTAAAGGATATACCGGTAAAAAATTAACCAACATTGTTAATATCGGTATCGGCGGGTCAGATTTGGGACCTGTTATGGTTTGTGAAGCGTTACGTAAATATTGGGCTAAAGACATAAATTGTTATTTCATTTCTAATATTGACGGAACCGCTTGCGCCGAAGTCTTAAATAAAATAGATCCGGAAACAACGCTTTTTATAGTTGCATCTAAAACGTTTACAACCATCGAAACATTAACCAATGCCAAAACTTGTCGTAAATGGCTTGTAAATGCATTAGGAGAACACGCTGTTGACAAACATTTTGTTGCTTTATCAACTAATAGGGCCGAAGTTGAAAAATTTGGTATTAATCCCGAAAATATGTTCGAGTTTTGGAACTTTGTAGGCGGTCGTTATTCATTATGGTCGGCAATCGGGCTTATTATTTCCATTGCGGTCGGATATGAAAATTTCGAAAAATTGCTGGAAGGTGCTCATGCAATGGATGAACATTTCAGAACAGCCGAATTTGATAAAAATATGCCTGTTATTATGGCTCTTTTGGGAATTTGGTACAATAATTTCTTTAATATTCATCGTTATGCCGTAATTGCTTATGATCAATATTTACAATATTTGCCGGCATATTTACAACAACTTGATATGGAAAGTAACGGTAAATCGGTAGATAAAAATAATGAATTTGTAAAATATGCAACTGGTCCGGTTTTATTTGGCGGAGCAGGAACAAATGTTCAACACTCGTTTTTCCAACTTTTGCACCAAGGTACCGACATTGTTCCGACAGACTTTATTGTTCCGGCAATTTCACACAATGAAATAGGTAATCATCATCAAATTTTAGTTTCAAATGTGTTGGCACAGGGTGAGGCGTTAATGTGGGGTAAAACAGTTAAAGAAGCCGCCGAAGAACTTAAAAAAGCCGGAAAAACAAAAGAAGAAATTGACGCATTGAAAAAATATAAGAGTTTTAGCGGAAACAGACCTTCCAATACAATTTTATTTAAAAAAATTGATCCGTTTTCATTGGGTATGTTGATAGCATTATATGAACACAAAGTGTTTGTTCAAGGTGTGATTTGGAATATAAACTCATTTGACCAGATGGGTGTTGAGCTTGGAAAACAAATGGCTCTTAACATTTTACCCGAGTTGCAAGGCAATGCCTTTGGAGTTGAACATGACAGTTCAACATTGTCACTTATTAAGCAAATTAAAAAATTTAGAAAGTAAATATATGACCATACGTATTCTGCCTGATAACCTGATAAATCAAATTGCTGCAGGTGAGGTTATTGAAAGACCCGCTTCGGTAGTTAAAGAGTTGGTCGAAAATGCAATTGATGCCGGCGCTTTACGAATTGAAGTATCTTTAGTAGGAGGTGGAAAAAATTTTATAGCGGTAACAGATGACGGCAAAGGTATGACACCCGATGAATTAAAAGTTGCCATACAAAGACACGCTACATCAAAACTTGCCGATAACGATTTGTTTAACATCAAACATCTCGGATTTAGAGGTGAAGCGTTGCCATCAATCGGGGCTGTTGCAAAAATGAGCATAATAAGTAAATCGCAAGATTTATCGGAAGCATATAAAATTGAGGTTAATGGAGGTAATGTATCTGGAGTAATGCCTGCTGCTCACTCTAAAGGTACCAGAATTGAAATTAGAGATTTGTTTTATACAACTCCGGCTCGTTTAAAGTTTTTAAAAGCTGATTCATCTGAAACAGCGCAATGCATTGATATTTTAAATCGTATAGCAATGGCTAATCCTCATATTGCATTTTATTTATATTCTGACGGCAAAAAGAAAATTGCATTGGAAGCGGTTTTAGGCGAAATAGACACGGCACGTCTAAAACGTTTAGCAGCAGTTATGGGGTTGGAGTTTGAAAATAATTCTTTACAAATAAATGCATCAAGAGAAAACGTATCTGTTAGTGGATATATAGGTTTGCCGACATTTAATAAAGCAAATTCTTTATCACAATATTTATTTGTTAATTCAAGACCGGTAAGGGATAAGTTATTGTTAGGCGCAATAAAAGGAGCATATCAAGATGTATTAGCATCTAACAGGTATCCGGTTTGTGCGTTATTTATTGATGTTAATCCGTTTTATGTAGATATTAATGTCCATCCGGCAAAGGCAGAAGTAAGGTTTTTTGACAGTGCTCAAGTTAGAAGTTTGTTGGTAGGGGCAATTCGGCAAGCGCTTTCATTAGGAGATAAGGCAGTCGCGTCAAATTTAGATTTATCAACTTTTATTAAAGATGAAATTACAGATTTTAATGATACGCAAATAACTATGCTGGAATCTCCCGTAAGAACAATGCAAATGCCTAAATCAAACATTTTGTATTCTGCTCACACAAGCAGACGATATCAAACAAACTTGCCCGATTTTGATAATGTTTTTTCGGTTAAAGTCGAAAATATAGATTGTGATAAAAAATTTGAACAATCAGATGAAATAATCGGGATTTTAGGTATGGCTAAAGCTCAATTTCACGATACCTATATTATATCACAAAATCAGGATAGTATACTAATTATAGATCAACATGCTGCGCATGAACGCATTGTTATGGAAAAACTTAAAGCCGATTTATTGCAAGAAAATAAAATTGCTACACAAATTTTGCTTATTCCGGAAATTATCGAATTAGGTGCTATTGAAAAAGAAAAAATTTTATCAGAAAAAGAAAATTTAAATAAATTAGGCTTGATAATTGAAGAGTTTGGCATTTCCGAAATTATGGTAAAAGAGGTTCCGGCACTTATATCCGGAGCAGACGTAAAAAGTTTAATAACAGATTTAGCTCAAGAAATAACCGAATGGGAGTCTCAATTTAGTTTAACGGATAAACTACATCATATTTGCGCTACCGTTGCATGCCATGGTTCTGTGAGAGCCGGAAGAAAACTAAATTTAGATGAAATGAACAGATTATTAAGAGATATGGAAAAAACAGAACATTCTGGACAATGCAACCATGGTAGACCAACTTATGTTGAGTTAAAAATAACCGATATTGAAAAACTTTTTTCCAGAAGATAATAAAATACGAAAAAGCAAAGTCCGCAGGTTTGTAACCGGCGGACTTTAACTTTTAAACTAATCACTAATGGATAGAGGCAGAACTCTCTTCGCGGAAGAGTTCATGGGCTTCTATGTTGTAGGCTATGCAATTATAGTGCATATCTGCAACTACTTCACGACGTTTGGTAGTATAACAAAGATCTGCTACCTCTTCTACAGTTAACTTTGCTGTTGAACCAAGTTCGACATGATAGAACTTATCTAAGCAATCTGACAACTTAACAAACTGCTCGGGTGTAAGAGCGAGGGTTTGAAAAGTATCTGTAAGCGATACTTTGTGTCCTACGGCATCTTCGTAAAATTTCTTTACAACGCCTCTGATGTTCTTCTTCTGGCCTGTAGCAACGACCATATTAACCTTTTTATTCATATGTAAATAATTTTTATGTGCTTTAAGCACGGTTTATCATAATTATAATTTATTCCTAAACATAAGAACATGTTTTTTGGTTTTTGTCAAGAATAAAATTATGGTATGTAAACAGTTATATTAAATACATTTTGTAAAAAGAACAGGGATATAAAGCAAATAATTGTGGTAATTAGCGGGGTTGTTATCCAGCCTAAAAACAATTTTAATGTAATATTCCAATTAATATCTCGTCCTCCTTTTAAGAGACCTAATCCTAAAATTGCACCGATAACCGCTTGTGTACTGGATACGGGTACAAGTGGAAATGCCGGTAAATTGTGAGATATAAGAAACATTTGCAAACTTTGTGAAGAAAATAAAAAAAGTGTTAGCGCTTGCGACAATACAACAACCAGAGCAACCAACGGTGTCATTTTCATTAAATTATTACCAACTGTTAATATAACTTTTTTTGAATATGTCATAATACCGACACTGATAGAAATTCCACCCAACAAAAATAATATTTGTACCCCGCTTAAGTGGATATATGTGCCGATATTTACCGATTTAAAAGGGGAAGAATCTGCAAAAACGCCCATAATATTTGCAATGTTATTTGCTCCTAATGAATATGCACATAAAGCGCCGGCAATAATTAGGCCGATTCTGATATAAAAATCTTGCCTTAAAAGATGAATGTGAAATTTTTTTATAATAAACTTAAAAGCAATATATAATAAAACAGCAACAAAACCGGTAATTAAGGGACATAAAATCCATGTTGAACAAATTTTACTTAAAACGTTTATATCGGTAGTTTTTCCGCAATAAATATTCCATCCGATAATGCCTCCGACAATTGCTTGTGATGTGGAAACTGACATACCAATTTTTGCCATCCAATATACGGTAATTGCGGCAGATAAAGCCACCATAAACGCACCGCCCAATGCATTAACGGCACCTAAAGCGCCCAATGTTTCAGCGCCTCCTTGACCTCCGTATACGGCGCCTAATATAACAAAAACAGAAGAGATGGCGGCTGCGGTACCGAATTTTACCATTTTTGAACCGACTGCCGTTCCAAAAATATTGGAAGCGTCATTGGCCCCCAATGACCATCCTAAAAATAAACCGCTACTTAAAAAGAATAAATAAGTTAATTCCATTAAATATCTCTCTTAATAACGTAAATTAACAGTTGATCAATGCAATTTTCGGCTAAATCGGCAATGTCTGCAACTTCACTTATAACAGAACCTAGTTGCAATTTTTGAGCAAGTTCCAAATTTGAGGAAAATACATTTTCTTTAAGTTTTGCACTGGTTTTATCACTTTCATGTTCAAGCCAATAAACTTTTTTTGCATAGTTTCGTACAGCGGTAAAATCTTTAAAAAATGCACGAGATGCAATTGCCAAATTTTCAACACATTCACATACTTGTTCGGTAAGTTCCTTAAATTTTTCATGATAAACAATCGGAATATCTGTTTGTTCAATATAAAATTTATGTGTTACATCATCAATTTCATTAACTACTTTATCCAGATTTTCAACAAGTTCCAATATATTACCTCTAAAATCAGGTACCAAATTATGAGCATAAAGCCTGTTTTCAATTTCTCGGCGAAGAGCATCGGCATCGTGTTCAATCTCTTTTATTTCTTTGCTTAAATGTCTATATTCAGTGCTTCTTTTTTCTTTTAAATAAACATTTACGGCTTTTTTAAAAACCATAGATATTTCAATAATTTTATCGTGCAGAACATCAATTTTTTGTTCTAATTCATGAGTTTGAGAAAATAAAGACCATTTTACATTAAACATATCAGCCTCACAAAATAAAAAAATATACAGTTGTTAACATAAACCATAAAAATATACTTGTAAATGAATAAATAATAGTTTAGATTAAATTTGTTTTAATTACGTAATTATTTATAAGGATAATAAAATGAAAAATTCTTTGTATGTTTCTTTATTAGCATTAGCAGTTTCTGCAGGTGCTGTTATTTATGCCGCAAACAACAAATGTGGTGATGCAAAAGTAAATGCTCCATTACCTGTTTCTGAAAAGGCTGTTGCTGAAATTTTGAGTAACAATCCTCAAATGGTTGTTGATGCTTTACAAAAATTTGAACAAAAACAACGTGAAGCAGAAGAACAACAAGCAGCAAAATTGTTTGTTGAAAATATTGAAGAACTCCACAATGATGCAAATACACCATTCGTTGGTCCAAAAAATGCTAGTGTTGTTTTAGTTGAATTTTTTGATTTCAATTGCGGATATTGCAAAAGAATCGCAGGAACAATGGAAAGTGTTGTTAAAAACAACCCAGACGTAAAAGTTGTATTTAAACCTATGACATTTTTAGGTTCTAAACCAATTGCTTATGCTGCAGTTGCTGCTAACGAACAAGGAAAATTCTTAGAAGTTTACAAAGCATTCTTAACTGCTCCTGAAAGATTAGACGAAGCAAAAATTAATGCTATTGTTGAAAAACTCGGTCTTGATATGAATAAATTTAAAGCTGACGTTGCTTCTGAAAAAGTTAAGAAAGTTGTTGAAGATACAGCAAGACTTGGTAACAAAGTTCAAGTTCGTGGTGTTCCATCATTAATCCTGAATGGTAAAAAACTTAACACTATTGATTTAGACGGTATCCAAGCCGCTATTGATGCAGCTAAATAATTTAAGTTTGCAATAAAAATAAAACCTCCAAATTTGGAGGTTTTATTTTTTTATTATAACGTTTTTCTTAATCGATACAAATAAGTCCGTGACGACAAAGTTTTGTAAATATCGGTTTATCAAGACCAAGTGAAGAAATTACATTTTTAGGTGAATAGTCACCATGCAAAGGTGTAAAAGTACATCTGTTATTTTTAACTGTTTTTAATATAGCACTAGGTAATTTATCCTTACCTATACATGATGATAAATAAACAAAGGCTTCATCATTGTCTTTTAAATTTTCTATCGCTAATTTTCTTGCCAGTATATTAAGAGATACATCGGCTTTTGAGGCATCTTTAGCCCAAGGAGAGCCGCCACCAACAGAGCAAGCGGTTGAATAAAAATCGCAAGCAAGTTTGCGTCCGGTAACTCCACAATCGGCAATAGATGAGTGGCATTTATAACACCCCGTACCATTAATGATAAGTTCGTTAGGTTTAGAACCTAATATATCCGTAATTAAATTTGTTAAATCAACTTTTTCAATCATCGGAATTGCAATAATTGCTGTTTGAATATTCTCATTATCGTCTATGGTAATTTGGGTTTTAATATCAATGCCTAAATTATTATTTTTAAGCGCAAAATTATAAAGCCTGTTGTTTAGTTCTTTTGCCAGATATAGTTCTTTAGGTAAAAAATCAGGCCCGTTGCAAGCATATCCTACAAACACGCCTTGATCTCCCCAACCGCCCGATTGTACACCTTGGTGTATTTCACTCGATTGATAGCCGATAAGATTTATGACATTAATATTATTAATATCAATGGCATTATCACCCCAAATTAGAGCGTATTTTTCATCATAACCTATTTCTCTTAAAGCATTCTTGACAAGAGATTCGATATTATCAAAATTTGCTTTACTACAGATTTCTCCGCCTAATACTATAGTATTATTTTTAATCATAACTTCAACGGCATATTTAACTGATGGGTCATTTTTAATAAGATAATCAAGTAAATATTCGGAAATATAATCGGCGGTTTTATCTGGGTGTCCTAAAGACACAAATTCAGCAGTTTTAATCATTTTAGTTCTCCTATTTAGTCCGTTTATAGTGCCGGACAATTTGGTTAAATCCACACATTAGAACTTGGAAGTAGCAGAATATATTGTTCCTGTCAAGCAAATATTAAAAAAAATATTTGACAATAATGTCTAATAAGCATATCATATGATTGATAATAAATTATTACAAACTAAAAAATAAAAAATTATGAACAAATTATTGGATCATTTAGCAAACGGATTAATATTTATCGGTTGCTTTGGTGTCGTAGCATTTTGTACGATGAACTTTTCAATGGCAGTATTATACAGTTCCTTTATCATTGCAGGAGTGGGTTTTATGGTTAATTTGTGCCAGATGTATCGAACCTCACAAAGTGATGGTATGATGAGGTATATTGTACTGTTACTAATGGTTTTTACCGTTACAGTGTCTATGCTATGTCCGATTTTGGAGATGATAGCAATTTGGCTATCAATTACACTACTTGAAGCGATTGCTGTTTATTTGCTGTTAGCAACGGTAGGAATTGTGGCCTTGGGATGTCTCGTTCCATATATCGTATGGTTAATTAAGCAATAATAACGCTTAAAACAACAGATTAAAAAACCACCATATTTTTTGGTGGTTTCTTTTTTTTAATGTAGGGGAATTTGAGGCACTAAATTAGCGTTATCTGTTTTAAAATCTTTGTTAGGAAGCCAAGTTTGATTTCGTCCTAAAAAGGCAATTTTACCACGAACAATAAGATTTTCGCCATCTCTTTTAACTTCACAACCATACACTTTACCTTTTTGAGGGTCTAATATATTGCCACCTGAATATTTTGTTCCATCTTTTTCCAAATTCCATATTATATCAAGCCCCAAAATTTTTGGTGATGACGGTAATTTTGCAACTGCCTCTTTATTTTTAAGCAAATCTACCACACGTCCGAAATATTTTCCGTTATATTCATAAATTTGTACAACGCTTTTAGCGGTTTTTGTTTCATCATCGATAGTGGTCCAATAACCGGTAATATTATCGGAAGCAAAAGTGTTTGTGCTTAAAAATATGGTAAATAACAATATTAAATATTTTTTCATCATAAAAGTCCTTAAATATTAGTAACAAATAAAAAAAATCAAAAACATAAAAATAAGCAAGTTTAAATTAATAAAAAAACTCATTGCGAGAATGAGTTTTTTACTTATAACGTTTAAGCCCAAACAGACTAAAAAGATATATTATTTAACAGGAACAAGTGGCTGAATATTGTTAACTATTAAACACTTACACCAATAACCACAACAGTCCGTAACTTTACCACCTTGTTTATCGCAATCATTTCTGGATGTTGTATAATTATTTGGGGTATCGTTACAACAATATTGATAATAGTCAGTATTACGGCATCTGCTACCTGAAGGGTATTTGTTAGCAGCACACTTTACATAATGATTCTGTTTGCAAAATGCTTCATTTGACAGTGATTGAGATTTTGTTTTGCGTCCGGGGGTGCTGGCATGACCTGCTAAGAAAGATACTTTTGCATCAACCGAAAAAGCAAAAATTGATAAAACAAACGCCAATAAAAAAAGTTTTTTCATATAAGTTCCTCCTAAAAATTTATTTACTGTTATTTTCGCATAAATTACTACATTTTTCAATATTTTTTTTACTTATTACTTATACTTTCCAACAATTTAAGAAATTCAACCTGAATATTGGCAATTTGCTCAACGGTGTTTAAGTCTACATATTCTTCTGAAGCGTGCATTCCGTTACCGCTGCCCGAATGCATTATAATTAAAGAACCTTTTACTGCAAATTCTCTTGAATCGGTAGCCCCGCCGATGTATTCAAAATCGACAGATTTACCTAATATTTTTTCGGCTAATTTTTTATATTCGTTAATGTAAATGTTGTCTTCATTCATAATTACGGGCGTAGAAGAAGATACAATTTCATAAGTTGTGCCTTTTATCAGACATTTATCAAGATTTTTGCACAAATCTTCAACAGAAGATTTTTCCGTTAGCCTAAAATCAAGTAAGGCCTCAGCATAACCGGCAATTACGTTCGATACTTCGCCTCCGGTTATTTTTGCAAAGTGAACGGTATCAATCCACATATTGTCAGGGGCTTTATTTTCAAGGGAAAAATAGGGGTAGAAAGTTCTAATATTTTGCCAAACGGTAAATAAGTTTTCGTTTGCATCAATGCCGTCCCAAGGAGTTGAACCATGTGCCGCTTTACCGACAGATTTTAGTTTTACAAATACCGGATTTTTGCATCTTGTAATAATTTTTGTAATATCACCTCCTACATCATTATCAAGCACGATTTTGGCGTTTATTTCGGGGAAAGTTTTCAAAAATGCTTTAGTGCTTTTACTTCCGGTTTCTTCATCGGTTGAAAGAACTATACCAAATTTTAAATTAAAATTATTTCTAATTATATATTCAAGCGAATTAAGTGCAACTGCCGCAAAAGATTTCATATCTAAAGTGCCGCGTCCGAACATTTTGTTGTCTTTTATCACCGGAATAAACATATCATCTTCTGCTTTAACAACATCAATATGACCAAGTATTAATACGTCAAAATTTTTCGTATCACAATTAGTTGCCATAATAACGGGAGATGCATCGTTAAAACGATAAATGTTAACATTTGCTCCAAAGGAAACCGCTTTATTATAAATATAAGTTAAACACCTATCAATTTCGCTTGTGTTTCCCGTAATGGTCTTAAATTTGACTAAATCGCCAATAACTTTAATTAAATCCATAATTTTTACCTTTTATTTATTATATTAATGTATTATATAAACGTAATAAGTATAACAAGGCTTGAAAGGATTACAATATGAAAGCAATATTTTTAACAATAATTGCTCTTATTTTTTATGTTTTACCGGTTTCAGCTAAGGGAAATGAAAGCGGACTACCGATTCCTCGTATGGTATCTTTGAGAACAGAGCCTGTTAATGTGCGTTCAGGACCGGGATATAATTATCCGATAGAATGGATTTATCAACAAAAAGGTGCTCCGGTAGAAATAATTAATGAATATGATGTATGGCGCGAAATAAAAGATTGGGAAGGATCTACATCATGGGTTCATACAACCCTTATTACTGGAAAGCGCTTTGTTAAGGTGATAACGGCCGGCGAAAATAATGTATACAATAGCGATGATTATAATTCTGATGTTATCGCTAAAGTTGAAGATGGTGTTATAGGTGAAATAAAAAAGTGCCATAAAAAAAGTGATTTCTGCTTAATAAAATTTGATACAATTGAAGGATGGACTCCGAAGAAAATATTGTTTGGAGTATATCATGATGAAAATATAGACTAATAATTAACTCTCTTGAAATGCCTCATTATAGCAATTATGTGCTTTAATGAGGTATATTTTTTTCAAGGAGATAAAAATGGGTACATTATTGAGATATTTGTTTTATATTTTTCTTATTATCGTAATTTATTTATTAGGTGTCGGTTTTTATGAAGGTACAATAAATAAAGATTCGACAATGGAAGAGGTGGCAAGCGAAGTAACTGAGGGTACAAAAGAAATTGTAAAAGACGGTTATGATACTACCAAAAAAGCAATTGATAATGCCACATAAAAAAGGCCTCCGTTTTTAGGAGGCCTCATATTATTTTAATATCTTGTAGATTGGTTGTTTTTGAAAACATCATTAACAAGAGAGCCGTATTCAATAACTTTTTCGTCGGAAGAAAATTTAACAGAGGCTCCGGTTTTAGCAGTTGCGCCATATAAGCCATAATCAATTGTGCTAATATAGTTGCCGTTTTCTTCTCCGCCATTAGTTTTATGTGCATGCTCGGCTAATTTGCATCTGCTGTTAATTGACTTTATTTGAGCGTCGGAAATTTCTGCCCCCGGATTCTTAATTTGCTCATGAATGATAGGTGCAATATTAGGATAAGATTCTGCCAATAAAATTAATGTGGTCGCAGTGACTTGCGGGTTATCGGTTATATTAATACCTCTTTGCTCGTCTTTTGCCGTTCCCATATTGTATTTATCAACCAAACTTTTAAGTTCTTTTGGCATTTTATCAATATTTTCAACGAAATTGTCATAAACCGTATCCGAGTTTGCAATGCCTTGTTTGGTTAACATGGCTTTGCCTTTTTCGACTGTATAAATCAAATGAGGATTAGGCTTTTCAACAACGGTTTCGGTCTTATCTTTGGGAGGAACAGGCAATGGTTCAGGAGTAGTGTGTTCGCGTTCGGTCGGCGTCATAACTGTTGCTGCCGCAAAAAGAACAGGTACAAGTAACCACGGAAATTTTCTTTTCTTGCGTTTTTCTTCTTCTTTTGGTTTGTTTGTAGCTCCTTCTTGAACAGGCGAGTTATTTTTTCCCGGGTTAACAACCGCAGGGTTCACAACGGGTGCTACATTATTTCCCGGCATATTTTCGTTTGGTCTAACCGGATTTACCGGCGCATGAGGATTTACAGGTGCCGGGGGAACATTATGAGTAATATTATCATTGGGATTAATCGGATTAACGGGAGAAACGACAGTTTCTCTTATGGGAATGGGGCGCCAACGAGGGTTAGCCGCGCCACCTCTCACAGCATGACCGTTATTACCGGTTTTTGCCCTATTTTCTTTTGATGAATGATCTGTATAGACATATTTTTCGGATTTATCAAAATATCCTCGGCCATGATAAGGTTCGCCATGCATAACCTCGTGGTCATATTTGGAATAAGCACTGTTTTGCATGCGTAAGTTAAATTCTTTAATGGTTTCGTTGTCATCTGATGGTTGAAGACTTCTTTTTCCGGTGTATATCATTTCCGATAAATATTGTCCGTAGTCGGTAATACGTTGTAAATAGTCGGCTTTTTGTTTAGGGCTTTTATCGGACTGTATAACAGCGTCCATAGCATCTAAAATGTCTCGTAAAGTAGGTTCTTTGCTCAATGCCGAATTAATTTTTGCTTGAAATGATGCATCTTTACTCATAATATTTTCTTTCATTGTTTATAATGTGGTCAGTATAACAAATATTGTTTTTATTCGCAAGTGTTTTTTGTGAAAAAATAGACAAATACAATTAATGCTAATATTAACCATTTAAAATTCAATATTGAAAAAATCTGTTTTAAGGCACTTTTTTTGCCCGTAGAGAAGAAAATGGGCATTTTTTGTGGGTATAAAAGGTAAAAAAAAATTTAAAAATTTTATCAAATTTGCTAAATTTACGTTAGTTTAAAATAAATAAAAGGAAATAAAAATGGAAGAAACAGAAAATTCTGTTGTTTCAGCGGTGTCTGAAAATATTACACCTACAATGATAACCGATGAAATGCGCAGATCATATCTTGATTATGCCATGAGCGTTATTGTATCTCGTGCACTGCCTGATGTCAGAGACGGTTTGAAACCTGTCCATCGCCGCATCATTTATGCAATGTATGAAAGCGGGTATGATTGCACTAAACCATATCGTAAATCGGCTCGTATCGTGGGTGAAGTTTTGGGTAAATATCACCCCCATGGTGATAGTTCGGTTTATGAAGCAATGGTAAGAATGGCACAACCATTCTCAATGCGTTTACCTCTTATTGACGGACAAGGTAACTTTGGTTCTATGGATGGTGACGGTGCAGCTGCTATGCGTTATACTGAGGCAAGGCTTGCAAAAGTTGCGCATAAACTCATCGAGGATATTGAGTACGATACGGTTGACTTTATGCCAAACTATGATGAGAGTGTTGAAGAGCCCACTGTTCTTCCGGCGCGTTATCCCAACCTTTTGGTAAATGGCTCAAATGGTATTGCCGTGGGTATGGCAACAAATATGCCTCCTCACAACTTAGGAGAAGTAATCGATGCTTGTTGTGCCTACATTGATAATCCGAACATTACACCGGAAGATTTAATTAATATCGTTCCCGGACCTGATTTTCCTACAGGTGGCTTAATTTTGGGTCAAGGTGGGGCAAAATCGGCATATTTAACCGGACGCGGTTCTGTTATGATGCGTGCTAAATGTACCATTGAAGAATTGAGAAAAGATAAAGAAGCAATTATCGTTCACGAAATTCCTTATCAAGTAAATAAAGCAGCGCTTGTTACTCGCATTGCCGAACTTGTAAAAGAAAAACGTGTTGAAGGCATATCCGATATCAGAGATGAATCTGACAGACAAGGTGTTAGAGTTGTAATTGAAATTAAAAAAGATTTTCAAGCAGATGTTGTGTTAAACCAACTCTATAAATATACACCGTTACAAACCAGTTTTGGTATGAATATGCTGGCCATTAATCATGGTCGCCCGATGATGCTTACACTAAAAGAAATTATTGCCGCATTTATTGAGTTTAGAGAAGAGACAATTCGTCGTCGTACAATTTATAAACTTAATAAAGCACGTGACAGGGCTCATGTTTTGGTAGGTCTTGCCATTGCGGTTGAAAATTTAGACCCTGTAATTGAACTTATCAGAACAGCACCAAATCCGCAAGCAGCAAAAGAAGCCTTACTTGCAAAATCTTGGCCGGCAGGCGATGTCGAAATTTTAGTTAATCTCATTGATGAACCTGACAGAAAGGTTGAAGGCGGATTTTATCGTTTATCCGAAGAGCAGGCAAAAGCAATTTTAGACTTAAAATTACAACGCTTAACAGGGCTTGAAAGAGATAAAATTCATGAAGAATTGAGAAGTTTAGGTGAAGATATTAAAGAATTTTTATCAATATTGGCAAGTCGAGAAAAACTTTATGCAATTATGCGTGATGAACTCGTTGCCGTAAAAGACGAATATGCAACACCACGTTTAACCAAAATCGAAGATATTGAATATGATACCGATATTGAATCGTTAATTCAGCGTGAAGAAATGGTTGTTACCGTTACTGAGGCCGGCTACATTAAGCGTGTTCCGCTAAATGCATACAAAGCGCAAAAACGCGGCGGTAAAGGAAAATCGGGTATGGCAACCAAAGAGGAAGATTTTGTTACTCGTTTGTTTGTATCTTCTACACACACACCCGTGTTGTTCTTCTCTTCAAAAGGCTTGGTATATAAAATGAAGGTGTATAAACTGCCACTCGGTTCTCCGACATCAAAAGGAAAGCCTTTTATTAACTTGTTACCGCTTGATGAGGGCGAAAATATTACGACAATTATGAAACTTCCTGAAAATGAAGAAGATTGTAAAGATTTATCAATTATGTTTGCAACGGCTCAAGGAAATGTACGCCGTAACTCATTGATGGATTTTGTAAATGTTCAGTCTAATGGTAAAATTGCCATGAAACTTGATGAAGGTGACAAACTGGTTAACGTTATGTTGTGTACTGAAGATAATGACGTTATGCTTGCGGCAAAAAGCGGTAAATGTATCAGATTTCCGGTTACCGATGTTCGTGTATTTGTCGGGCGTAATTCAACAGGTGTAAGAGGTATTAAACTTGGCACTAATGATGAAGTTATTTCAATGTCTATGCTCAAACACATTTCTGCAAATGCTGAACAAAGAGACGAATATTTGAAAGTATCTTCCGCAATTAAACGTATGGAAGCAGAAACAGGCGAGGGTGCTTGTATAACAGCGGAACAAACAGGTTTATTATCGCTATTAACACCGGAAGATTTTGCCAAGATGCAGGAACGTGAAGAGTTTATTTTAACAGTTACTACAACTGGTTATGGTAAACGTTCTTCTTCTTACGAATATCGTGTAACAGGGCGTGGTGGACAAGGCATTGCCAATATGGAAATGTCGGCACGCAACAAAGAGGTTGTAAGTTCATTCCCGATAGAAAACGATAATCAAATTATGATGGTTACCGACGGCGGAAAACTTATTCGTATGCCGGTTGAAGATATTCGTGTTGCTGGACGTAAAACTCAAGGCGTAATTTTATTTAGAACGGCCGAAGATGAAAAAGTTGTTTCTGTTACATGGCTTAATGCCGATGATGGAGACAATGAAGAATTGGAAAATGAAACCGGTTCGGAAATATTGGGCGACAGCGCTTT
>JAZRHJ010000086.1:0-2070 GCA_045644695.1 Alphaproteobacteria bacterium
TGGCTACGATCCGACTTGTATTAAAAACGCCCTAATATTAGTCGATTTTTTCATCATATTTTCGACCGCTCTTTTCACATCTTCAAGTTTAATATTTTCGATATATTTGTCATAATTTTCAATATCAGCGATGCTAAAACCCAATGCACTAAACTGTCCGACTATATAAGCAGCCTCTTGCGGATTATCTTGCAGATAAACTAGCGATGAAAGAATTTTTTTCTTTTCCTGATTAAGTTTATCTTCATCAAACGAGTTTATTGCTTCAGACAATGCAGTATCCATAAGTTCTTTTATATCAGAAGTGCCATTATTGGGAATTGCCGTAATACTAAACACCCCCTGACCTCTTCTTAAACCGCTGTATACTGCTTTAGCAGACAACACTTTGTTTGTTAACACATAATTTTTTTGCAAATAACCGTTAGTTGTTTTACCAAAATAGTTAGAAAACAGCATTAAAGCAAACGTTTGTTCCTTATTATCAAGACATGAAGGAATAATATATTTATTGACATACCTTTCCTGCTTAATTTCTTCTAATTTTTGAGTTAGTGTAAATGACGCATTTTGCACATTTTCAAAATTTATTTTAGGTAAATTTTGTTTTTTGGGATATATGTCTGCAAAATATTTTTTAACAACTTTTTTTGCAGTTTTTATATCTATATCACCTGCCAAAACAAGCACTGCATTATCAGGAGAATAATACATATCATAAAAAGAAATTGCATCTTCTTTGGTAAGCGAATTTATTTCTTCTTCTGTTCCGGTTATAGGTTCCGAATAAGGATTATTTTGCCACAATATTTTTTCCAATACTTCACTAAAACGGGCAAATGGATTATTTGAAATACGTTGTTTTCTTTCTTGAAAAACAATTTTACGTTCTGCTGAAAATGCCTCATCAGATATATCTAAATTTTGCATACGATCCGCTTCAAGTGCCAAAGCCACTTCTAACCTCGATATATCCACAAACTCATGGTATGCAGTAAAATCATGTGATGTGAAAGCGTTGCTTTCGCCGCCATGCTTATTAATTATATCGTTAAATTTTGAGCCTTTTACTTTTTTTGTACCTCGAAACATTAAGTGTTCAAGAAGATGCGCAAGCCCGCCTTTTCCCATCGGCTCGTCAATACTACCAACTTTATACCATAACATCAATTTTACAACCGGTGCTTTATGGTTAGGTACAACCACCACTTGTAAACCATTATCCAAATAAAATTCTTGTGCGCCAAAAAGTTTTGCTTGAGCAATATTGGCAAATATACATAAAATAAAAACTAAAATTTTTATCATATAATAAAAGCAATCTTAATCGGGGAGTGTATCAAAATCAGGCGGTAAAGCAAGATTTTTTCTCGTTTCTACTTTAGTTTCATCAGGTGTATCTTTTGCTAAACCCAAATCTTTTTTAGTAAGACCGCATGCATTTAGACCTAAACAAATTACAAACATTAAAGCAATAAGTTTTTTCATTTTTATCCTTTCTTTTTTAAACTACATTCAGGATGTAAAACCCCGTATACAATTATAATCAATGCTCCGATACAAATAAAGGTATCTGCCAAATTAAAAGCGGGCCAATGCCAATTTTTATAATAAAAATCCAAAAAATCATAAACTGCTCCAAAGCGCAACCTATCTATTACGTTCCCCAATGCTCCGCCTATAATAAAACCCAATGACACTTGTGTTAGCCTATTTTTCTCATTTTTAAGCCAACATATTAAAAAGATAATAACACCTATTGCAAATGCACTTAGCAATATAATCCCCAGTATTCCGCCATTGTTAAACAATGAAAAACTAACACCTGTGTTCCAAGCCTCTACCAAATTAAAAAAACCGCCAAAAGTAAATTTAGAAGCGGTATTACTTATATATGCCTGAACCCACCACTTACTTAATTGGTCTAATATTAATACTAAAAACGCAATGCTTAACCCTAAAAACACATTAACACTCCAAATTAATAAAAAAATACTTTGTCATTATATGTATTTTCTTTTTTAATAAAAGCATCTTTTGCAACATATACCAAAAAATATCATTATTTGA
>JAZRHJ010000087.1:0-1021 GCA_045644695.1 Alphaproteobacteria bacterium
TTTTTATATACTCACTTCCATTGTTTTAAACAACCAAGAAATTCAAGAAACAATAAAAGAAATTCCAACCATAACTATTAAGGATGGAATTGTTCAATCCCCTCAATCATGGAAGAAAGAACTGCCGAAATTAAATCTGACACTGACGATAGACAATTCATCCGATACACCTAAAACACAAAAGGATAACTCCCTTTATTTAGGCAGAACCGGTTATATCCTGATAAGTCACGGAATAACTCAAAAATATATTTTTCAAGGTGTTTCAACCACAATAACTCCCGAACTTATTATTCAATACATTAAAAAAGGAATTTCACAGGGAACTTTATTTATCGTATTGTTTGCTTTATTATTCCTATATTTAGGTTTTTATGGTACATTTTTATTATCAAAATTGATTATCCGTCTTCTACAAAAAGAAACATCTAAAGATATTGTCAAAAGAGCTTCCTTTGTCGGTTGGATATCCATTACGACGTTAAATCTGATTTTAATTTTCTTTGGAGCCGGATTAGGATGGTTGATTTCAATTCCACTTGCTTGTGCCATTGCACTATTTTGTATTTTTAAAGGATCTGAATAAAACAATTTCTAAATTTGTTTTTCAATCAAGCACGCATCGCCATATGAAAAGAAACGATATTCTTTTTGTATGGCGTATTGATAAGCGGCTTTCATCGTATCAATACCGGCAAATGCACAAACAAGCATAAACAACGTTGAACCGGATAAATGAAAATTCGTGAACATCGCATCAATTGCTTTAAAACGGTATCCGGGGGTTATAAAAATCCGTGTTTCCCCTTCAAAAGGATGAACCATTCCCTTTTCATCCGTCGCACTTTCAAGCAATCTCAACGAAGTTGTACCAACCGTTATAATCCGGCGTCCTTCCTGTTTAAATCGGTTTATTTTTTCAGCAATTTCTTTTGTTATGATTCCAAATTCCGCATGCATTTGATGATTGTCAGTATCATCTACTTTAACCGGTAAAAAAGTTCCACCGCCGACATGTAAT
>JAZRHJ010000088.1:0-3574 GCA_045644695.1 Alphaproteobacteria bacterium
CCTAAACTGTGGGTAGTGGGTTCGAGTCCCGCCGCTGACGCCAATTACCCCACTTCTTTTTTAAGAAGTGGGGTTTTTGCTTTTACGGCGATACTCGAACCAAGGTTCGGTCTTGCTTTGTTGAACTCACTTTTTATAAAAAAAAGTTCGTTAACTACGCTTCGGTCACTTGGTTTGTAACACTTGCCGCACGGCGTATCACTTGTTAGCAAGTTAACAAACCTGCGCCTGTCGTTAAAAATTGTTCCACCGGAACAATTTTTTTCCTCCAGCCCGCCGCTGACGCCAATTACCCCACTTCTTTTTTTAAAGAAGTGGGGTTTGTGTATCCCGAAAACTACGCGTTAGATGCGTGATTTTTGGGATACAAAAAAGGAGGCTAAAAGCCTCCTTTTTTATGTAGTAGTATAGTTCTTACTTTTTCACACAAACTCCATCTATTAATTGATAATTGTTATAACAAGATTTAATTCTATACTTCCATACCTTTTCACTACTGTAACATGATTCAACGTTTGCATTTGATGGTCTAGCAGCAAGAGGATAGCCTTCGCATAACTCTGGTTCACAATCATGATTATTTAAGCGATATCCACTCAAGCATGATAGTGCTCTATACCTCATCTCATCACCCTTTTTACAATATACTATTTCTCTAGAGTTTTCAGGTCTACTTGTAAATGGAAAATCAGCACACTTATTAGCGACACATTCTTGCCCATTAAAATAGTAACCAGGAACACATCCGTTCCAATAGTGATAAGCATTAATAAAGGCACAACTATCTAATCGATAAGTTTCTTGGCTTGCATGCCTACCTTTTTCAATAGAGGTATCGTGACATAACAATTCCGGTGGTATTATCGATTTAATACAATCCGTACCATTTGGATCAAACTTATAACCATATTCACACTGCCTCAACATAATATATGTCAATCTGCTATCAGGATCTGTCATTGAACCATCAGCAGGCAATGGTTTTTCGCATGATGGACCTGACATATAAGGGCTATTACTATCAAATCTGTCGTAACGGAATGGATATGCCGAACAATCATTTTCAATACATACTCCATTATCATAGTGGAAGCCATAAGCACATCTTGTTCTTTTGTATCTTCGTTTACTTGAAACAATTGCATTGCTATATGTACACAAGAAATCACCTTCTTCACATTCAGCTTCTGTTGTAAACGGATAATCTGTTTCTGTTACACCTGATGGTTCAACACATGCGCCATCAACAAAATTATATCCGCTTTTACAATATGTGAACTGATAATATTTTGTAGTACCACCATCAGGACTACAGGTTGTATACTCTGCATTAGCTGGTATTTCGGTCAATTTATGATTTACGCAAGCCTTATCACCATAAACAACACACGAACCATTTTGATAGTGATGATACGATTTACACGATTCAATAGAGTATTTACTATTAGCACAAGTTTCATAATTAGCATTTTGTGGTTTAGAGGTAAAATCAAAATTTTCACACTTCCTTTTTATACATCCTTCGGTACCAGATTCTAGATATGCCGAATTTGACGCCGTTAAACCTGCACATTGAGATAATTGATACTTAACTTGCCCTGCAGATATGCACACATCATTCTTACAATCCTCCGTGGTACAAGAAGTTCTAACATAGTGACTATTATTAAAATATGATGCTGAATCGCAACTACTATTTGGTGGGCAAGTATCCCAAGTGAAATCGCTACAATCACGAGGTTTACATTCACCGTCTGAATGGTAATATCCTTGTGATTCATCACATGTTATGGCTTTATAATATGTTGTACCGTTGTTTTCGCATGTCTCACACTTAATTGCGCTTGCTGGGCAAGATGTGTAAGGGTAGGCTTCACAGGGGTTTGATTTAATGCATTCATTGTTAACTAATTCATAATCTGCTTTACAACCATTTGGTTCGTAACAACCATCAACCTCTATACATGCAAAATTTTTGTTTGTGCTTTCGCATTCGTCTTTATCTTCATATTCGCATATTTTTATACAATTTTTCCAATATGTTCCATAATCACCTTTACATTTTGCACCGGATAGGGTATGTGCGCAAGTATCATCGGTATACGGATATTCTGTTACATCACATATACATTCCGAATATTTAATGTTGTTACCTTTTTTATCGTAATATCTTTCGTATTTTTCTTCACATTCGCTACCTGAACCGATTGCATTGATATAATCGTCTGAACTGCAATCTTTATATTGGTCTGAGCATTTTTCTTCATGGCAATTTCCGCAAGGTGTTTCTCCGCAAACATACATTCCTGTTTTTGTTAAGCAATCATTTGCGTCTATATAACCCGGAGCACAACCTTCGGCAACTTTATATTTTGTGATGCCGGTGTTTTGATCGGTGCAACTGGTATATTTTTTTAGTTCGCACAATTGGTTTTCCAATAAATTATATTCTGCCGGGCACCCTTTAGGTTTGTTATTGTTGGTATTATTTTTTTTACTTTCTCTATCGCCCATATTACAATTTGGGTCGGCTAAAAAACAAAATTAGCTATGCGCATTATTTACATACATAATGCAGCATAGCATTAAGATTAAAATTTTTTTCATAAAAATTCCCCTTAAAAAATTAGCATTTTTTTACATTGTACAATATGTTTTAAAATATATCAATAAAAAAAAGCGTCAAAAAAATGTGGTTTCTGTTGTGCAAAAAGATGTGAATTTTTAAAACATGTTTTGTGCTTTTTGTAGCAAAACAGATTCATTGTCTTGAAAATTGTTTTCTATCCAATTTTTTTCTATTTTTTCCAAAATGTCTTTAATTTTTCCATATTCGGTTAAACCGGCATTAATTAAATCTTTTCCTTTTAGCGGAAATTCGGGAATATTAATCTGTTTGATGTTTTCTATGGTGTTTGAAATGTCAAGTTTTTGATGTTCGTTTTTAGTAGCCGTAAATAAAACTTTATCAATACAAAAATCTTTATCAAAAAGGTAACACACCTTGGTAAGATATGCCGTATCATTAATTTTTGTTTCATTGAAAATAAAACGACTCCAATTAGTTAATCGGGATTTTTGCTTTTTGGTCAAACGTAACCTTATGGCCAAATTTTCTGCCAATGTGCTATCCGGTTGATATAATATGTATAAGTGTCTTAATGCATCAATGGGTATTTGGTGTTTGTTTTCAATTGTTATTAAATTTTCCAAATCGGCAAATTTACCGTTCATTGGCAAAATGTGGTCAAGTACATCGTTTTCAAACATATATCTTAAGGTTTTGACCATATTATCGGTTAATAAAATTTTGAAAAGTTCATCTCTTATTTGCTCAATTGCAACTTCTTTTAATTTTGACTTATTTTCTATACATGCCTTTAATGATTTTAGATGCGGTTCATTTTTACCGAAAATAGAATAAAACCTAAAGAAACGCATAATGCGAATCGGTGCTTCATTTATTCTGTCTTCAGGGTTGCCTATAAATTTAACTATACCGTTTTCTAAATCTTCAATACCGTTATAATAGTCAAACACATTTCCTCTTTGGTCGGCATATACGGCATTGATG
>JAZRHJ010000089.1:0-3374 GCA_045644695.1 Alphaproteobacteria bacterium
ATAACTCGACTGGCCAATACCAACATTGGTAATAAGTAATCTGTGAGACTTGATTATTTAATTTTCAATCTGTATGATAGGAAAAATATAATTGAATAAATAGGGGAATTACGTATGAATAAAAAAATATTTCTATCGGCTTGTGTAACCTGCATTTTAGGTTTATTTGGCTGTGCGCAAACACAACCGGAATATTTTGAATGTACCGGACCAAACTGTCAAAATCCTGATGATTTTGTTTGTCAGGAAGGCGGAGATCCGAGTTTGTGTCAGAAAGACCATTTCATTAATTATACCAGAACTGCCGCCGACTTCAGAGAGTATGGCGAACGCACTCCACAAGACTATTTAATTTCACAAGCGGCAGAAGGTAATAATATGGCAGCCACTGTTCCCCCTTCAATTGAAGATGAAGTTATTTATTATGAACAGCATATTGAAAAAGTTGCTGCTGAACCGGAACCAGTTGAAGAGGTTGTTCCCGAACCGAAACACAAACCTGCTGCTAAACCGAAGGTTAAAAAGCCTGTTGCACCTAAATCAAAACCTACAGAATCGGGCGCAGCAAAACCGGTTGCTAAACCGGTTGTACCCGCTAGCGCAAAGCCTGTTGCTCCCGTTATAGCAAACCCTATTGTACCCATGATACCTATGGCTACTCAACCTATGATGGCTCAACCTTCTGTAGCTGCTCAAATTCCGGCACCAGTTGTTGCTAACAATCAACCTGTTAACGTAGAAACACCGCAAATTGAAAATGTTGCCGAAGAAGCTGAAGAAGTTGAAGAAGTTATTGAAGAGGTTGTTGAAGAAGATATAGAATATGTTGATGATGACTTGCTTGATGTTGAAGTTACCGAGGAGGTATCAGAAGCAATTGAAGACGAAGGCACAGATGATGCAGAAGATCCTGTGCAAGACTGGTTGGCTGAAGAAGGACAAAATTTGAAGGCATTATTAACAGAGTGGAGTGAAATGTCTGGTTGGCGATTAGTGTGGAATACAAACAGAAATTATATATTAAGCGCCGGCGCGATGTTTAGAGGCAGATTTGCCGACGTCAGTTCTGCTCTTATCAGAGCATTTGCAAGAGCAAGACCTGCTCCGATTGCTACATTTTATAAAGGAAATCGCGTATTAGTTGTTGAAACAATGGAGGATGAAAATGCGTATGAATAAAATATTTAATCTGACTTTCGGAGCATTATTAGTAGGTTTTGCAACCGCTTGTACTGTTTCAACAGATTTAGATACCACAATTGATAGAGAAATTGAAAATGCCGCTAAATTAAAGGAAGAAGCCAAAGCGCCTATGCCGGTTACGGTAAATGATGTCGTCAGAGTAAAGGATGATATATGGCTTGGTGATACCAGCGAGATAGAGTATGAAGGAGAACCTATTCCGTCATACTTAGAAACCCCTGACGGAATTACATTAATCAGCAATCGTCCTATTACACTTTATGAAATCGGTGGCATGATCAATAAAATAACCTCAATTTCTGTTCGTTATGAACAAGAATTGGAAGAAAGTGTTATTTCTCTTGCCGACGGCAACGAGCCTTCTCTTGATACTATCGGAGCACAATGGACCGACAGCACAAAGATGCTCGTTTCTTACAAAGGCCCTTTAACAGGTTTATTAGATGAAGTTTGCAACCGTTTCGGAATTTGGTGGAAATATGAGAAAAAACAAATATACTTCTATAAGTATATTACCAAAACCTTTGTTTTATACAGTTTGCCTACTAATCCTTCATTATCTGTAAACGTTGGCGGTTCATCAACTGAAGGTAGTGCAGGACAATCGTCTGTTACTTTAACCAATGCTGCTAATATTGATTTGTGGACCAATATTGAAAATTCATTAAAATCTATGGTTTCTGATGGCGCTTCAATAACTATGGATTCATCAAACGGTACAGTTATAGTAAAAGGAACACCAATTGATATTCGCAAAGCCGCTAAATTTATCAACGAACAAAACGTTCGTTTATCTCGTCAGGTTGCAATTAGTGTTAAGGTTTTACAAGTTAATGTATCTGATAAAGATAATTATGGGCTAAATTTAAAAGCGGCGCTTACCGAAGCAGCCGGCAGTATACGAAGTTTAGAAATTGCTGGTCCTGAAGGTTTAGGTGCTGAATTTACATCAGGTCTATCGATGGGTATTGCAACAGGAAAATGGGAATTAAGTAACGTAATCAGAGCATTATCTGAGCAAGGAACGACAAACTTAATTACATCAGGTACAGTTACTACATTAAATAATAAACCGGCACCAATTCAAGTTGTAAAAACACAGAACTATATCTCTGAAATTACAAAAACAAACTCCGGTTCCGATGGTAGTTATTATGACTTATCTACCGAAACCGAAGAAATTGAAACCGGTTTCACTTTAGATGTGTTACCTCGTATTTTGGAACACGGTCGCCTGATGTTGATGTTTAACTTGACATTATCTGACTTGATTGAGTTACAAAGAGTTGATTTAGGTGGCGGTGGCGGAATAGAAACCAGTGGTCAATACATTCAAAACCCGATTATTGAGACCAGAGGCTTCACCCAAGAAGTTGCTATGAAATCAGGAGATACTTTAATTTTAAGCGGGTACGAGCGTGTAGAAACTGCTTCTAATAAAACCGGTTTAGGTTCTGCGGAAAACTCTTTATTAGGCGGTACTGCTCAAGCAAATAAAACTCGCAGCATATTAGTTATTATGCTAACACCTGTGGTATTAGAATCTCCGCTTATACCTGAATCAAGAATGAGAATTTAATTAAAACTAAAAAAAGGAATGTATCGTGTTAGAAGATGCTAAATTAGATGATAACTCAATGGATTATTCCTCGGAAAGAGATGATCCTAAAGCATGGGGTACCAGTTTTAGTATAGGTGGTAAAACTTATGCTGCCAGTCTATTTTGGCAACCTTTACAAAATCGTGATGATCCTTATACCGAAATTAAGGAGGCTGCCGAAAACGTTCTTGAAGGTGCAGACTTATTCTGCTTAAAACCGGGTAAGTCTCCTCAGTTCGGTCTTTGTATCTCTTATCAAGGTTACGTCAAGAAAACGCCTGCGGCAGCCGTATCTGTTGCTACTGCGTTGTCTGACCGCTCATCCTTTTTGGCAGTATTTAAGGTAAATAACGGTTGGTGGTATGTTTGTGCTCGTAACGACATTATCCGTTCCGATGGTGATATGTTGTTCTTAAATGAGGAAGACGCTAAAGAACAATTTATGTCGATGCTTGCCGTTCCCGATTGGGGTAGAAAAATTGCTCCTGCCGAGTGGTTAATTGATGAAACAGAAAATATTAATATTTCTTCATTATTAACTCGTGGCGCAGATGCAAAATTACAAAAAAAT
>JAZRHJ010000090.1:0-7555 GCA_045644695.1 Alphaproteobacteria bacterium
AATAAGACGTGCGTGTAATTTGGTTATTTTTTCATTATCTGTTAAACCTAAAATATTTTGCGATGCATGTAAATCAAAACCGATTTGCACTAATCTTTCAACTCTTCCGCCTTCTTCATCAAGTGCAATTAACACATCATCACGGCCTATTGTTTCTTTTATTGATTTTATCAAATTGATGGTTTGCTCGACCGAAAAAAGATTTCTTGTAAATAGAGTAACACCTAACGGATTATATTTTTCAAATAAATATTTTTCGTGGTCATTCAAACTGTGGCCCTTTACGCATAATAATGCCGCTAAAATATTTTTTTGCATACAATCTCTCTTATTTTTGTTTTACAATACAGTTTAGGCCTCGTTGTTTTAAGGTGTTACAAAAATCATCGGCCGATTGTTTTGAAGAAAACATACCTGTTTTTAAGCGGTAAACCGTGCTTCCGTTGTCAAGTGTGGCGGTTTCTATTTCGTGATTAAGTTTTTTTAATTGTTCATGTTGCTCACTAAAATTTATCCAACTTTTTTTAACCGATTCTATATTAGAAGAAGCCATAAGTTGTAATTGCCAAATTTCATTGCTGTTAAAGTCAATTTCAGGCACTTTTATTTTTTGTTTTAAGGTGTTACTTAATTCTTCTTTAATAACCTCTGCCTTTTTTACCTCTGTTTCAACAGCTTCTGCTGTTTTAACTTCAATGTCAATTTTTTCAGGTTTTTGAGGAAGTTGAATTTTTTTATTGCTGTCTGTGTTTATTTTTTCAATTAATTCATCTAAATTTTTAACTTCTAAGTTTGCAACCGGTTTTTCAATATTAATATCTTTTTGCACAATTTTCGGTTCTGGGACAATTTCAGGTAGTTTAGGTGTTTCGGGAGTAGGTAAGATGCTTTCCACCTTAATGTTTTTAACTTCTTGTTTTTCTACCAAATTGTATACAGGTTTATCTTGATTTAATATTTCCATTCCACCAGGATTGTTAGGCTGTATCTTTACAGGAGTTACCGGTCTACGAATTATGGGAGTTTCTTGATGCGTTTTTTTGTTAAAACTGGGAACAAGTAAAAACCAACTGACAAATCCAGCCAAAACTATACCTGCAATAGTGCCGACAAAACCATTGCGAGAACGCTGAATTTCTTGCTTTCTGGCTAATAATTCGGCTTGGCGTTCCGACGCAATTTTTTGCCTAAATTCGCTTAAATAATCATCATCTTTGTTATTGGAAAATTCCTTAAACATTTTTATGCCTTTACTTTTTCTATTCAATTTTAACATATTTTAAAATAAAAAACTTTATAATCCTTTAACAAGCGTCTTGCAAAAATTAAATTTTTCATTAAAATTATGGAAAAATATAAGGAAAAATAATGAAGGTTGCAACATTTAACATAAATTCAATTAATGCCAGATTAAATAATTTGCTTGATTGGCTAAATAAAACTTCGCCCGATATAGTTTTATTGCAAGAGTTAAAGTGCGAATTTAATTCTTTTCCGTTTTTTGAGTTAAATGCCGTAGGGTATGATGTTAAAATAGTCGGTCAAAAAAGTTATAACGGTGTTGCCATATTAAGCAGACACAAAATTCAGGTGATACATGAAAAAGTGCCTGATTTTATTGATGAAAATGCTCGCTATATTGAAGCAATAGTTAATTATAAGGGGCAAAATATAAGAATGGCAAGCATATATTTACCCAACGGAAATGCGCCGTATAATAATCCGGATGATGATACAAAATTTGAATATAAATTAAAATTTATGGATGCACTCTACAAACATGCAAAGCACTTATTGCTAAGTAATGAACATGTTATTTTAGGTGGCGATTTTAATGTTATTTTGACACCAAATGATGTATATAATCCGGATATGTTTATTAATAATGCTCTTTACAAAGAGAGTGTGAAACAGCGTTTAAGAGCAATGATATATTTAGGTTTTTACGATTTATATAGAATGTTGCATTCCAACGAAACAGGATATACATATTGGGACTATGCAAATAGGGCGTTTGAGCAAGATTTAGGCTTAAGAATAGATTATTTACTTGTATCTCCGAGTTTGGCAGATAAAGCCGTAAATTGCAATGTGGATAAAACTTTAAGACAAGGCGAAAAGCCTTCCGACCATACACCTTTAACGGCAGAATTTGAACTTTAATTTAAGGAACTTGTTTTGATAAAATTTTTGATAATATTAACCTTAGCATTATTTAGCATAACATCATCTGCCACAGCCGATATAATTGATGATGTTTACATTACTTTAAGTGCTGATTATATTAATTCGCACAGCAATAAAGAAATTATGCTAAAAGGTATTAAGTCTCTTACTAGAACAGATAAATCGGTTAAGTTTAAATACACCAAAGATAAATTGTTTTTTTACTACAATAAAAAAATGATACAATCTTTTCCTATGCCTCAAGAAAATGAAGATGCGCAAAAATGGGCAGATTTTACTAAAGATATAATAAATAAAGCAATGGAATTATCTCCTAAAATTGAACTTTTAGATTTTGAAATTCCCGACAGATTTGCACAAGCGGTATTTGATGGTTTAGACGGCTATTCGCATTATTACGGAAAATTTTCGGATAAAGCAGATAAAAAACCGCGTATCAGAAGAAATTTTGCTACCCGTATTGTAGATAATGATATATTGTTGATAAAAATATTGGCATTTAGAAAAGATGTAAATCAAAAAGTTAAAACAGCAATTGATGAATGTTCTAAATGCAAAGCCCTGATTTTAGATTTAAGAGGAAATCATGGTGGCTTATTTGATGAAGCCTTAAAAATAACGGATATGTTTTTAGATGAGGGTATTGTTACTTATACGTTATCAAAAGATGGAGTTTCTCCAAAATTTTATACTTCAACCGCAGGTGATATCTTTAATAATAAGCCAATAGTTATTTTGGTTGATGGCTATAGCGCATCGGCTTCTGAAATTTTATCGGCTGCGTTAAGCGAGCAAAATAGGGCGGTTTTAATAGGTACCAAAACTTATGGTAAAGGAACTGTTCAAGATGTATTAAAAGACGGTAAAGGCTCGATAATGTCAATTACTACATCATATTTTTATACACCAGGAGGAAATGTTATAGATAAAAAAGGTTTAACACCAGCAGTATGCACCGGCGGACTTAAACTCGGACATTTGGTAACAGATGGTATGTGTGATAAAGAAGATCGGTTTACAAAAGATGCAGATGTGGAAATTGCGGTAAAATTTCTTAATAATGAAATTTAATATAATGGCAAAGGTGTATCAAAAATAAAAAAATCAAATAAAATTTAAAATTGTTATTGACAACGTACGTTAAAAAATGTATATAACGCCTAAATGTTTTAATTTGTAACTTTAATTTAAGAGAAAAAAAATGGCAAAAGCAGTAAAAGTAAAAGTAAAATTAGAAAGCAGTGCCGGCACAGGTACATTTTATCTTGCTGAAAAGAACCCGAGAACTCATCCTGAAAAATTGGTTTTGAAAAAATATGATAAAAAATCAAAAAAACATGAAGAGTTCGTAGAGAAGAAGTTAAAGTAAGTTCTTTTCAAGTGACAAGTTTTAATGAGGTGCGACTGGTATTGCACCTCATTTTGTTTTACTTAAAGTTTTTAAGGGTTATACGCTTTATCGTATTCTCTTTTTAGGGTTTCAAGTTTTACATCGGTATAACGCTCGGTTGTTGCAAGAGTTTCGTGCCCTAAAAGTTCTTGAATTGAACGCAAATCGGCTCCTTGCTCTAAAAGATGTGTTGCAAAAGAATGCCTAAGGGCGTGGGGTGTCACAGTATCAGGAAGGCCCAACCGGTTCCTTATTTTTTGCAACTGTCTTTGAATTATGCGAGGTCTTAAACGTTCGCCTCTAGCACCAATAAATAAAGCGTCGCCATAATTAAAATTTTGTGCAACCGCTTTAATGTAAGCGCTTATATTTTCTTTAACAACAGGCAATAAAGGTACAATGCGTTCTTTATTGCCTTTTCCTTTAATTTTGAGAAAATTATCGGCTGTAATAAAGTCGCCATAATTTAGCGATAATGCTTCAGAAATTCGTAATCCTGCGCCATATAACAAAGTAAATACTGCCATATCTCTCAAGCCTTGCCAATCGGTTGAGGCAATTTTTTTGGCCTCGTTAATAATGTCTATTGTGTCGTCACTATCAATAGATTTGGGTAAAACCTTGTTTGGTTTAGGTGCCGAGATAATGCTGATAGCGCTGTTTTTTATAATATGTGCGGTATCGAGCCATTTAAAAAAATTTTTTAAAGCCGAAATTTCTCTGGCGACGGAAGATTTTTCAAGATGCATTGAGGCGCGATGACTAATAAAACTTCTAAATTCTCTAACATCAAGAGTGCTTAAAAATTCTGTATTGACCGATTCGCCTTTATCGGCAAAATAGTTAATAAAAAATGACAAATCACGCATATAGGCGCTAACTGTATGAACAGAGAAGCGTTTTTCAACCGATAAATAGTTTTCCCAGGCTTTTATGACATTAATAACATCATCTTGGGCTTTATATGTAATTTTGTTTTTCATATAAAAAGTATAAAACAAAAGGGGTTAATATTTGGTTTTTATTTACCTTTAGATACAATTTTTGCTTTAATTTGTTTTATGTTTTCTTCAGTTAAACCTTGCCCTGTTTTTGCTATTTTTTTATCGGCAATTTGCTCTGCCGCTTTTTGATTTTTTTGGTTTTGTAAGCCTCTTTTAATTAAAACCGCACTTCTTGCCTTTTCTGCTTCAAGTTTTTCTTGAAGTTGTCGGTTAATATTTTTTGTTTCTTCTTTTTTAGGTTCTTTTTCTTGTTTTTCTTCTAACTCATTTACTTGATTGAGCAACTCTTGATTTTCATTAAGCAAAATAAGTTTGCTAGGCATTTGTTCGTGTACTTGTCTTAAAGCATTTGTTCTTGATACACCGATCCCGCGAAGTTCATTTATTTTTTGCACAATATCAGGTTTATTATCTTTGTTCGGGCAAAAATATACCGGAATATCCCAGCCTCCGTTTTCTTTAGATTTACACATATCCGATACCGAAAAAGGACCAACAACACTTAAAACTCTTGCATTTTCTTTTGATTCAAATTCGTTAGTAAACCTACCATCTAAAGAAACGTTGGGAACAAATGTTTTTGGGTCTACTTCATAGCGATAAGATAATTGTTGTTTACTTAAAAAGTCTTGAGGATCATGTCCTGTAATTAAAACAACTTTTTCATCCATATAACAACTTACGCCACTATATTCTGACGGATTACTTGACGGTGGTTTTATGATATAGTGCGATTGAGGTTCTGTTGAGGCATAGCATAAACTTTCGTCAACTTTTTCAGATAAAGCATTCCCTCTTTCTTGCGGATGAGTTAATAAATACTCTCCAAAACTTGAAGGCGGAATTTGTGAAAAATGATATAAGTGTTCGGTTTGTTGCATAATTTCGCTTTGGCGTTTTTGACGCAGACTTTCTAAATCTGCCATATATGTTTTGAAATATTCTTCGCCGACAACTGTTTTTAACAAATCATCTCGCAATTTTGCGTGTTCTTCCATAAAAGTTTTAAAATTTAAAGAAGATGATTTTGGGTGTAACTTATCTACCAATTCTGAAATTTGGGCATATAGTAATTGCCCGTTGGTCTGACCTTCAAATTGTGCTAAATGAAGAGGTGCGGGAGAATTAAAATAAGCACTTTTTTGTTCATCAGATAAACTTGCTATAATATTTTCCATAATATGCCTCCATTAATTATAAGTGTATAGGTGTTTCATGAATTTGGCAAGTTCTTATTGATATATAAAAAATTAAGCATAGCAATAATAGTCGAAATAAATAAGTTTTAAAGCAATATTTTTCTTGATTTTTAAGTATAAATAGTGTAAAAAATTGCCAGTTTTATTAAGTATTATTTGGTGAATTTGTCCCGAGTTTGGCGCAATGCCTAGTGGTTCGGGCGATTCGTGTATGAGAAAACGTTTTTTTATATTAACCATCTGTATAACGGGGTTTGGTTTTATTTTGGATCGCTACCGAAAAATAGGGCCGATAGTATGGTTTACAGATTTTAACCAAAGAAGGATAAAAGCAAAATGAAAGAATCTTATACGAGCAAAAAACGTGTAAGAAAGAACTTTGGCAAGATTGATGCTGTTATTGATATGCCAAGTTTGATTGAGGTTCAAACCGGTTCTTATTCCAGTTTTATCAATAATGTTGACAATTATGGACAACACTGCGAATTTGGTTTGGAAGAAGTTTTTAAATCAATTTTCCCAATTAAAGATTTTTCGGGTAATGGTGAACTTGAGTTTGTTAAATATGAACTTGAGGAGCCTAAATATGATGTTGATGAATGCTTAAAACGTGATTTGACTTATGCTGCGCCAATTAAAGCGACATTACGTCTTATCGTTTGGGATATAGATGAAGCAACCGGTGCAAAATCGGTTCATGATGTTAAAGAGCAAGATGTGTATATGGGTGATATTCCGCTTATGACCGAAAAGGGTACATTTATTTTTAACGGTACCGAACGTGTGGTTGTATCACAAATGCATCGTTCGCCTGGTGTGTTCTTTGATCATGATAAGGGCAAAACAATATCTTCGGGTAAATATTTGTTTGCGGCGCGCATAATTCCGTATCGCGGTTCTTGGCTCGATTTTGAGTTTGATGCCAAAGACTTGGTTTATGCACGTATTGACCGTCGCCGTAAATTGCCTGTAACATCAATTTTGTATTCTTTATATTCTAAAGAAACGGAAGACCGTATCAAAGCGGGCGAAAAAGTTCCTGCTGAAGAAATTAAGGGAATGGATAAAGAGGAAATTTTAAATTATTTTTATGAATCTGACGAATACGTTGCTCACAAAAAAGCATGGAAAGTTAAGTTTAATCCAAGCCGTGTCAGAGGAGTTAAATTTGATTTTGATTTAGTTGATGCTAAAACCGGTAAAGTTGTTTGGGAGCAAGGTAAGAAGTTAACCGTTAGAACTGCTAATAAATTAGTAGAAGACGGGTTAGAATATTATCAAGTTGCAAAAGAACAACTTTATGGTAAGTTTGTAGGTAAAGCAATTGTTGATTCTAAAACAGGTGAAGTTATTGCCGATGCAGGTGCAGAATTAAATGAAGAAGTTTTAGAAAAAATCAGTGATGCAAAAATTAAAGAATTAAGCATTTTGTACATTGATGGTGTAAATGTCGGTCCGTACATTCGTAATACATTGGAAGCCGATAAAAATCACTGTCGTGAAGAAGCGTTGCTCGATATTTATCGTGTTATGCGCCCTGGTGAACCTGCTACATTAGATGCTTCGTATCAGTTATTTAAGTCGTTGTTCTTTGATGAAGAACGCTATGATTTATCATCTGTCGGTCGTGTTAAAATGAACTTGTCGATGGATATCGATTTTGAAGAAGCGCCGGATACATGCCGTACATTGCGCAAAGATGATGTTTTACGAGTTGTAAAACACATGATTGAACTTCGTGACGGCAAGGGCGAAGTTGATGATATTGACCACTT
>JAZRHJ010000091.1:0-6042 GCA_045644695.1 Alphaproteobacteria bacterium
TATAGCATTTCATTTTTTTGTTCCTTTTTATTAACAGTTGTGCGCAACTTATGATAAATTAAAACAAATGTCAACCTAAAATTTAGATTTATTTGATTTTTTTTTAATATTAGTTGCTTTTTTACTTCTTCCGTGTATAATTGCGACAATATAATGTAAGACTTTATGTGGAGATAACATGAAATATTTTATACCTCTTTTTTTGGGAGCCTTCCTGTGTATAAGTAATGCTGATGCAAGAAAGATAAGTTATATTGAAGAAGTAGGTGTGTTAGGTACGTTTTCGGGTAACGGTTTAGCCTGTAATGCTTCTAAATATCATACTTATGAAATGTTGGCAAGAACCATTCTTATCACAAAAGCAAAATCTGATAAAGAAGAATTAGCCGGTATAAAGGCATATAACGAACAAAAAGTAAATGCATTTTTATCTAAAATTCAGGATAATTTTTATGAATGTCCTTCTATCGCTCGTGAGTTTGATAGGCAAAAGATTTTTAAAATGGTAATTTACGGCGATGGTACGATAAAAATGCCTGACGGTTCGGTTATTAGTCCGCGAGTTTCTTACGATCCGACACGTGTTTACGTTAAAGACGAAAATGAACGACAAAAATATTTGGAAATGCATAAAAAGATAATGCGCGAAAAATATAATGATCCGGTATTAAAAAAAGCAATACGTGAGCGCCAATTAAAGAATGGTTTTTAATGTTTAATTTAATTTTTTAGGAGTGATAACTGATGGCATCATATCAGTATGTTTTTGTTATGCAAAATTTGACTAAAGTATTTCCTGGAGGAAAAGAATTGTTTAAGGGAATTACTTTATCGTTTTTACCTGGTGCAAAAATAGGTGTTTTAGGTGTAAACGGCGCGGGTAAATCAACATTATTAAAAATTATGGCCGGTGTAGATAAAGAGTTTAATGGTGAAGCGTGGGCTGCCGATGGGGTAAAAGTCGGATATTTAGAGCAGGAGCCTAAACTCGACCCTTCTAAAAATGTAATGGAAAACGTTATGGACGGTTTGGGCGAGGTTAGAGATTTGCTCAATGAGTTTGAAGCCGTGTCTGCAAAATTCGCAGAACCTTTAAGTGATGACGAAATGAACGCATTAATTGAAAAACAAGCCGAACTTCAAGAAAAAATTGATGCTTGTAACGGTTGGGATTTTGAACGCACAATTCAAATTGCCATGGATGCGCTTCGTTGTCCGCCTGCCGATGCCGATGTAACAAAACTTTCGGGCGGCGAAAAACGTCGTGTTGCTCTTTGTCGCTTGTTGTTGCAAAAGCCTGATATGCTTTTACTTGATGAGCCAACTAACCATTTAGATGCCGAATCGGTTGCATGGTTAGAACAGCACTTGAAAGAGTATAAAGGTACGGTTGTGATGGTTACTCACGACAGATATTTCTTGGATAATGTTACCGGTTGGATTTTGGAACTTGACAGAGGACAAGGCATTCCTTATGAAGGCAACTATTTTTCTTGGCTTGAGCAAAAACAAAAAAGATTGGAACAAGAAGCCAGAGAAGAAACCGCTCGTCAAAAAACTTTGGCTAATGAGTTGGAGTGGATACAAAAAAATCCTAAGGCTCGTCAAGCAAAATCTAAGGCTCGTATTAATGCTTATGATGAACTTTTATCACAGGCTACAAAAGATAAAATTACACATGCTTATATCAATATTCCGATGACTGATAGGCTTGGCGATTTGGTGATTGAAGCAAATAATATCAGTAAATCTTTTGGTGACAGAGTTTTGATTGATAATTTATCTTTTAAAATTCCCAAAGGTGCAATTGTCGGAATTATAGGTCCGAATGGTGCCGGAAAAACAACATTGTTCAGAATGATTACCGGTCAGGAAAAACCCGATTTAGGCGAAATCAGAATCGGCGATACGGTGGATTTGGGTTATGTAGACCAAAGTCGAGATGAATTAGATGCAAATAAAAATGTGTGGGAAGAAATTTCTGATGGCCTTGATATTATTGAATTGGGCAAAAAGCAAATGCCGTCTCGCGCATACGTAGGACAGTTTAATTTTAAGGGTTCTGACCAACAGAAAAAAGTTGGTCAACTATCAGGTGGCGAGCGCAATCGTGTTCATTTGGCCAAAATGCTTAAAAAAGGTGCAAATGTTATTATGCTCGATGAGCCTACCAATGATTTAGATGTTGATACTTTACGTTCTTTAGAAGAAGGTATTATGAATTATCCGGGGTGCGTGTTAGTTACTTCTCACGACAGGTGGTTTTTAGACCGTTTGGCAACGCATATTTTGGCTTATGAAGACGAAGGTCATGTTGAGTGGTTTGAAGGTAACTTCGAAGAGTATGAAAAAGATAAGCGTCGTCGTTTGGGAGATGATGCTTGCAGACCACACAGGTTAAAATATAAAAAACTTGAAAGATAATTTTTAACCCCGCTTTTTGCGGGGTTATGTTATTTTTGAAATTGCTTGGCAAAAAGATTTTTATCTATGTTATTAACGGTTGTAATGTTTGAATTGTTTAATATGTTAGGCAATTCCACACTCATAAAAACACTTTCCGGATGTGCATTATTAACAAAAGCAATAATGTTGCCCTTTGCCGCGTTTATAAAACGACGAGATGCTATTGCCCAAATTGTTTTTACTTCTTCACAGTTTAATGTGTTTGTGCTTTCAAAACCAAGTTCAACCAACTTTGCTCCGCATTCTGTATGCTCAATTAGCATTTTGTCGGTGTTTTGCTTGATGAACTCAATGGCATCGTCTCGATTTTTTGAGGTTTTTTGATAACTTATGCTGTAAACCACTGCCGAATTTTCTTTAGTGGTTACATCATAATTTTGTGCAACTTTTAATCCTTGTTCTAATAATTGGCTATTTGTCATGAGTATTACTTTGTTTTTTGATATAAATTGGTAAAATTTGTGTGCTTAAATAGTTTTTTAATGTATTGCTTTGCTCGTCAATCAGCACTGTTTGCATGCCGATTGAATGTGCGATTTCGAGGTTTCTTTTGGTATCATCAACTAAAATGCAATCTTGAACGGTAACACCTAAACGTTCGGTAAACATAATTAGTGATTTGGGGTCTTGTTTAGGATAAAAAACACCATTTCTCATTGTCGATTTAATATCATAACAGTCAATGCCTGCTTCCTGCATTTCAAAAATGTTTTTTCCAAAGCGTTGCTGTGTAACTTTATCAAGATGCGATATATGGTTATTAGTTAGTATAACTACATTGTGTCGCATTGCCACTTCCGATAATAAGGTAAATAACGAATCGTCTCTGCTTATTTTTGTGTAATCAATTTTTTCTTGCATTTTAAGGCAAAAATCATCAAAACCATGTCCTGTTTCTTGGCACATTGCTTTAATGTAGTTAAACATCCCGAGTTGTTTCTTTTTAATGGTTTGCTGTGATACACGTGTTTGTGTGTCGGTATCTACTCGTAAATCATTATGAAATGTATCTTTCATTGCATTTACAAATTCGGATAACGTAAGCATAGATGCCGGATACAGTACACCGTCACAATCGATAATAATGGTTTTTTTATTCATTATTTGTGCCTTTGAAATTAAATACGGTAATATCTGATGGCGCAAAAATTCTCATCGGAGGTCCCCAATATCCAGCACCTCTGGTAATATAAAGGCTATTGCCGTTAACTTGGTACATTCCGGCTAAGAAATCGTTAGCCGATTTTACAATATAATGAAATGGGAATATTTGCCCACCATGAGTGTGACCTGATAAAATTAAATTAAATTTATCTTTTTCTATTGTTTTTGCAATAGCAGGTGAGTGAGACATTAATATTTTGTAAACATCGTCAGTTGCATAATATAGCGCCTTGTCAAAGTTATGATTTTCAGAATACATATCAGGTATACCGGCAACATATAAACCGCTGTTATCAATATTTTCTCCGGTATTATACAAAACATTAAAACCCATCTTGGTAAATTTTACCAACCATTTTGACGGATAATTGTAATGCTCATGATTACCAAAAGTGAGATATACTTTTTTTGCATTAAGCTTTTTTAATTCATCTAATTTTTCTTCTAAGCCTTCAGGTTCATCATCTATAATATCACCGACAAGAAAAATATAGTCGGGTTTTTGAGCATTAATTAAGTTTACAATTTGTTTTATTTGCCATAATGGTGTTGCCATATCAATGTGCAAATCGCTTGCAACTACCACTTTTGTATCTTCCTTAATTTTAGAATTTTCAATGGTCATATTAATAACATTTGGAGTTTTATTTGCCTCAAAAACACCATAAAAAGCAATTAAGACAGATAAAATTACGGTAATTAAATTGAAACGATTGAGTACAGATACATTATCCGGATTAATATTTTGGTTCTTTGTGATATAATACGTAATGTACCATAAAACCTCTCTTATCAATAACAACATAATTAAAATAAACACTATACCTAACATGAAATATGCAGTTTTAGCCACTATGGCATAAGTAGTACCGCTTAATAAATTATAGTGTCTGATTAGTTTTAAAATTGCAGGACTAAACCAAGATATTGTAAGCCAAAGAAAAATACATAATTTTGCCCACACAGTAAAAGAACTGTATGATGTTAGTGTTCTGTATGTTACTACAAGACATGAAACTGCAATAACTAAGGTCATAATTAAAAATACCGGCATTTTTTTCTCCTATATGGCTTCAGATGATTTATTGTCTTCTAATTTTTCAGTTTTTTTACGGCGTACAATACGCTTAGGTTTTTCATTGTTTTTTTCTTCATTATTATTAAGCGCATCAGTTGTTTCTTGCGATTTTATTTCAACAATTTTGAATGTTTTTTTCTTAATCGGCATGGGGGTTTGAACAATAGGTTCAACTATATTGTTTTCATTGGCAGAATTTTCATTTACGGTATTTTGTTCGGATAAATTGCTATCTGTATTGGTATCGGGGATTTTATTTTCATCTTCTTTTTCAGGTGAATTTTCTGCATTATTTTGTTGCTCTTGCTTATAATTTTTGCGCTCGTTAATTTCTGTAACGATTTTGCGATAGTGTTCGGCATATTGGCGATATACTTCCATTTCAATATAGTCGCCGGAACCATGGGCTTCTTTTGCCAGTTCGTTATATTTTTTAATTAAATCAAGCGCTGTTCCGCTAAATTTGCCTGCCGGACTTATACTATCAAATTTATAATTAAGAGAGTAGGCATTACTATTGCCGCTGTTACGGAATTTATTATTTTTTTTCATATTTTATACAATCACAAAATTTAAGCAAAATGCTTAATGGTTAAAACTAATCTGTTAAAATGAAAGTAAAGTGCATATTAAAAACAAACACATTCTTGCACTGATGATGATAATATTCATTTTTTTTTAAATTGCAATATCTTTTTATAACAAAAAAAGCCTGTTTTGATAACAGGCTTTTAATTTGAGAACTTTATTCGTGACTATTACATAGATAGTACACACTCAATACAACGATAAGGGGTGTTTGTATCTTCTTTTGATACCAATCCCTTATTGTAAAGAGTAAGCATTGACTGTCTCATTTTTTTAGGTAAGGCCAAAATTTGCTCATCAGACTTTAAGTTGATAAACTTAAATACCTCAATCAAGAAAATTTGGCGTACCTTATTGTACTCACCTTTCGAGTAGTACAAATGACGACGTTCAATGTACGATTCCTCAATTTGCTCGAACATCTCAGCAATCTCCTCAATAGTTCTTGGTGCCGAATAGAACCAATCGTAAATTGCACCAAGATTTTCGGCAAATAGCTTAACAAAATCGTTATTCACTACGTTAGCGCATACGCCTTTACCATAGTAATCGTAATTTCTGCTGAAACAATTGTTTTCGAACCTAATTACACTGATGTAAATTTTAGAACCTACACCTAAATAAGAAGGCGCATTAACAAATATGGAATGGCAAAACTCGTTATTTCCGCATATCCACTTTTGACGATAAGGTGAATATTCAAGCAACTCAACTTTTTGCTTGTCGCATGTTGAACGATTACAGGG
>JAZRHJ010000092.1:0-3350 GCA_045644695.1 Alphaproteobacteria bacterium
GATAATATCAAAATCAACATTTGTGATAGTCAATGCTATCATATCGGCAGAATACACACGGCCGTTATTATTGACCACGTTTGACTTTTTACCGCACTTTGAAACGCTTATATAATTCTCATATTTGAATGTGGCCTCTAACCCCTCTAAAACAACGTCAAACACGCAGCAATAATATTTTAAATACTTTTCTAATTCCTCGTTTGAATGAATCTCCACAAGCTTCCCGGAACTCATGGGGTATTGTTCAGATAATAACGCATAAGGGTATGAAGATGTAAAATCAATTGAATCTGCGTTTTCAATGACCTGCCCTGAATACCGGGCTGCAGCATGCGTAAAACCACCTGCAAAAGCACGTTTCAACTGCTCGTATTCTTCAACGCTTTGTATCTTCATTGAGAGCATCAATTCATGATATTTATTGAATTGTACCTGTTTGCCTTTTTTACCGCCTGAATATAGGCAGTTATGACGAACATACCGCCGGCAGTATCCTGTTGCAGTTAGGGGTATTCGTGAAATGTTTCTTTCTGTTTCAATGCACTCTTTTATATAGGCAGAAACAACAAGCACGTCATTTATGCAGTATTGCATTTCCTTATCTGTCAATGGTGTTTTGGGCGTTCTTATAAGGTTATAATCAAGATCACCCACCAATTTTGATACCTTATATTTGTGCAGCTGCTCGCCTAATTTGGCCAGGGAATAGTTAGTTAAGATATATGAGCATCTGAACTCAACACCCTGTTTGGTGATCGCATATATCGGCTTTCGGTTATCAATTGCAAACACCTTTTGCCATTCAAACATTTTACGGATGAACTGAAATTCAAATGCAAGATTATGCACATATATAATGATACGTTTGTTCTTATATAACTCCAAACGTTCAACGATAGTATTTATAGCACTTAAAAACTCGGACCATTCACGGCCGATAACAACACGGCCGTTAATAGCAAGCTGCCAAATATACATGATCGACCTTTTATTGTCAGTGACCTTTTTTTGTGGGGTGTTTTCCTGATAAACTTTGATTATCTGTTCTAACTGATCAGATGGGTTGATGATATCTTCCGGGAAGTACCAGGGATAACGCCTGTTTAATTCATCATAGAATGAATCTACTTTTACACCGCTTGTTTTTGACAGATATACACGCCCGAATAATGACTTCCTAATGTCATTGATATCGGGTATATCACTGCACATGCGTTCTGTTATCCTGAGTTTAGTCCCGGTTATAAAGTCATAGATCTCTGAATCAGTATCATATAGATCATCTTCATCAGTTTCTAAAAAGTTTGACGTTTCAATGTCAAATGCGAAAACAATATTATAATACTCTATCTGAGTATTACTTTTATGTATTCCATTTTTTACTGCTTCATCTAATAACGCCGGTATATCCTCTAACTTATATGTTGTATCCTCAACAAGTTTAAACATTATTCTAATTCCCAGAAATCATCACTTGATGTGATCTGATTCCACGTTTCCTGCTCTTCTTCATATAATTGAGTCATCTTATCTATTGCAGCGGTCAAAGCATCTTCTTGATCTTCACCATTGATGATCTTTTGACCGATAAGGTTTAATATTGATTCTGAACCGGCAAAACGCATATATGGATAATTTGGAATTCCCTCATGTTCTAAGAATTTTCTAAATGTTGCGTATGCTTCAGATATCTTATCGGCAAATTTTTTCGTTATGGCCTTTTTTTCTTTCTTTGTCTTGCCTTTTGATGCTTTTTCGGTAGTAGTGCCGAATAATCTTTGTTCACGTTCACGCCTTACATTCTTAGCACCCTGAATGGTAGATGTTTTCATTGACATGAACTTTCTGATATCGCCTAACTGCTCGATCATTTCATTCCGGGTATTGGCATACTTAACACCAAACTGAACTTTCTGTTTACCGTCTTTAGTTACTGCATTGATCGCATCAACTGCGATATTATACTGTGCAGATTTTTTCAAGACATAACCATCTTTGGTTTTCTTAGTCTGTGATAACAAACGCTTAACACGCTTATTGGCAGCAAGTGAAACGGTCCTTAAGGCCCTTGAAATGTCACGTGTGTTCATTTTAGATATAACCTCATTACTAAGGTTTAATATCTCGTTAACGGTCATATTGTCGACATAGAATGAATCTGCCATTAGTTTGCACCCCCTTAGTAAAAAGGGCGGCTATTAACCGCCCTTATTTATCTTAATTTATTGATAATCAGATATCAATAAAATTTCCTGAATATCTAAGTTTTCCGCCGTGCTTTTCGTCAATGTATTCACGTGTCTTATATCCGCACTTGCCCTGGTTGATAGCCTCTACCATTTCAGCACTTGCCCTGATCTCTCTTACCTGGTCAAGCTGGTATGTAGGGATATAAATGTTATGACCGTCTGCAACAAGTACAGGGATATCCTTACCGGCATTGTCACCCTTTTTGGGCTTGAATGTGTAAACTGCCTGAACCGTTAAAGTCTTGTGTCCGTTCTGCTCAACGATCTCTGAAAGATTAACAAAAGGGAAGTCCTTAAAATCACCTTTAAATGATGCTTGATTGTTTCCGAATTTTTCATTAAACATAAATGAATCTCCTTTAAAATTATAAATTTAATATATCTGAAACATTGACCGCCCCGATATGATCTGAACCCCCTTTCTCTGAATTTGGAAAGTCAATGTCAGTTGCCTTAATTCTTGCTCTTAATGCAGCGTTTTCAGCAACCAAAGTTGATATATACTGATTCTGCATATTTCTGAATCTGAAACTGCGTGTTAACTCTTCTCTAAGATCAGCGATTAACGCTGCCTGAGTTTCGATTATTCTTTGTTTTTTTCCGAACATGGTGTAATCTCCTCAAAATACTTGCATGCCGTGCATGATTCCATAGGCATGTCAAAAACGTTGCAAACAATAAATGTTTCTACTCTCTTTGACTTCACACGCCTTTTAATTGCGTGCTCGCAATTGTCGCACTTCATACCTTATTTAACCCCCTGTTTAATTCTGTGATCTGAACTAAAAGCAATTTATGCTGCAAGTCCTCTTTAGTGATATAAGTGCCGTAATACTCGTCATTGATATATAACGAATAATGAGCAATATCACCAAAAACATAATTTGCTTCAATGCGGATACTAGGGAAGTTAATTATCTTTTTCATGGCCGTTATCCTCTCTTTCTTTTAGGTTTTGTATCCTTAATGTGATGATAATTTATCTAGGCCCTGTTAGTCAACATATAACATAAATTAACCCCGACTAACTTATGTTAATCGGGGTCAACTGTTTCGGATACAAACCAGAAAGAGCAAGTCACTTTACTTTACCGGCCA
>JAZRHJ010000093.1:0-2842 GCA_045644695.1 Alphaproteobacteria bacterium
ATCAGACAAGAATATTTAAAAGACAGATATGGAGATTAAAATGAAAAAAATGGCGTTTATGTTGAGTTTGTTTTTTAGTTTTAATGTTTATGCGGCAAATATTAAAGCAACAGTAGAAAATGACGTTGTGCCGATTGATGAGATGTTTATCCTGACATTATCTGCTGATGAAAATGTGGTAGATACACCGGATTTGAGTGTGTTAACTCCAGATTTTAACGTATACTCCAAATCGTTATCGACAAGTATTTATGTTGTTAACGGAAAACGAAACGTGTCTACAAAATGGAAAATAGGTATTTCGGCTAACAAGGAGGGAGAACAAAAAATTCCGTCGATAAAAGTAGGTAAAGATTTTTCAAATGAGGTTGATATAAAAGTTTTGCCTGCCGGTGAACAAGTTGTTGATGCAAATGAGCAAGAAAAAACTGATTATAAAATTAAAACAGAAATTGATGAATATAAAGAATGGTATTTACAAGAGCAGATTCCGTATAATGTAGTTATTACGGATATTGGCGGATTACAGGGCGGAGAGCCTGTTTTTGACACTAGTTCCGATTGGATAATTAAAAGTTTGGGAACTCCTGATGTGGTTTCTAGAAATGTAAACGGACATAATGTTAGAGATATAATTTTTAAATATGTTTTATTTGCACAAAAAAGCGGAAAATTAAAAATTCCGGCAGTCAGATTTAACGGTTATGCACTTTCAAATGATGGTGGTGGAATTTTTGTAAATAATGCATTTAATTTTAATCTTGCAATGGCGTCGTTCGGGTTTAATGTGCCGGTAAATTTGGTTGGGCAATCACGTAATATTGATATAAAACCGGTGCCTGAAAACTATAAAGGAAATTGGTGGTTGCCGGCAAAAAGTGTTGAAATAAGGGCCGATTTTGTCGGGGAAGACAATTTTATTGAGGGTGAGGCCTTTAGTCGTGAAATTACGCTTACCGCTGTCGGCGTAATTGATACGCAATTACCCGATATAACTTTTGCAAGTAGTTCCGATTTAAAACAATATCCGCAAAAAGCTGTTTCCTCAAATGAAATAATTGATAATGAACCGGTGGCAATTAAAAAAGTTGTAAATGTATATATTCCGGAAAAAACAGGTGAAATAATTTTACCGGAAATTAGTGTTGAATGGTTTGATGTAACTACGCAAAAGATAAAAAAAGCAATCGTTAAAGAACAAAAAATTTTTGTTAAAGCAAATCCTAATTTTAAAGATGTCGCAGAAGTAAAAATAAATAGCGATATACCCGTTTCCGTATCAAATATTAAAAATGCAGATAACAGCAATACGATAAATATGATGCAAATGTTATCGGTTGCAATTGGTGCATTTTTATTGGGATTGTTTTTAGGATATTATATATTTAAGTGTCGCAACAATAATATTATAAAACCACAATGTGAAAGCAGAACATATCCTGATTTTATTGTAAAAAAAGCAATGGAAAACGATTATAGAGGTCTGCGAGATGCTCTTATATCATGGGCTACCGGATTTTATCCCGATAAACAAATTAATACATTAAAAGATATTGCATTAGCCGCCGAAGATGATTGTTTTTCAAAACAAATTGAAATAATTACCGCTAAATTATATAGCCCAAAAGATGAGCAAATTTTTGATGCAAAAGTATTTAATGATGCATATAAAAGGATATTAAAACAAAATAAAAAGAAAAAAAAGAGTAATATTGTTTTACCAAATTTATATGAATAAAATATTGCAATTTGAGTTTTAATGTGTTCTAATGAACAAAATTTTGTTATATAGGATTACGTTATGTTATTGATGAAAAAAGTGTTATTAGGTTTTGGTTTTATTGCTCTATTTTCGCTTGGCGGTCTCGGAACTCAAAGTAGCAGCCTTATAATGCAAGGAATGGGTTTTTTAGGGCTAATAATAGGTTTAATCATTTTATATATTTTTGGCCGAATGGTGTGGAAGGGGATTGGTTGTTTGCCTTCATTTTTAATGTTATCGGCAATTGTGCTGTTTATAATGTATTCTTTGGGGTTGTTCAGTAACGGGATTAGTGGTTTTGACGAGGCCCTATTAAAATTTTTAGGCAGAGAAAAAACAGCTGATGCGCAATATGAAACTCCGCCAAATGTATCATTGACTTCGGAAATTCCCAATAATCAGGAAACAGAAAATAATTCGGCAAAATTTAGTGCTGAATTTCCTTCTCAAATAGAAAAAAAAGAAGAAAATCCAGTATTATATGAAAGAAAAGAAAATCCTGCTCCTGTTGTAGAAGTTAAAGAGGAAGAAGAGGGCGGCGGTATAATAAAAAATATGCTGTCATCAATATCCGGTAAAAAAACGCCTAAACAACAAAAAGCATTTAATCCGAATGATTATCCTGTTGTTTATGGTTCGGTCAGAGTTGTTAACGGTGATACATTAATTATGTATAACAACTATTTTAGATTATTTGGGGTTGATGCGCCCGAATCTAACCAAATGTGTGCTGATAAATACGGAAGTTCGTATAATTGCGGGCGTGAAGCAGCTAAATGGCTTAAAAATTGGATTGGCGATACCGAATTAGAATGTCATGTTATACGTCAAAATACTAAAGGTGATATGGAAGGTACTTGTTCTTATGGCCCGTATGATATTGGTGCCGCACTTGTGAATGCCGGTTGGGCAGTCGCAAATACGCAAGTTACCGATATTTATTACCCATATGAAATACAAGCAAAAGAAAATAATAGAGGTTTATGGGAAGGAAAATTTTATAAACCGTGGGATTGGCGCAAAATGCAAAAAAGGACGGTTAAAATAAAAGTTACTCCTAATAAAAAGAAGAAAAATATG
>JAZRHJ010000094.1:0-1890 GCA_045644695.1 Alphaproteobacteria bacterium
CCGGCAGTGAAACATGGGATAAGCAAAAAGTAATAGATTTTATTAAGAGACTAAAACAAAAACTACAATAGAAAAATCTTATTTTAGTAGAAAAAAACTTGACGATTCTCGTTTTGTAATATACTCTTAGATTATAACTTAAAAATTTTTTAGGGCGGTCTGTTATGCTAAAATTACGTGCATTTTGTTTATTTTTGTTGTTTGTGTTTATGCAAATTTATGAGGTTGAAGCAAAAGTGTGTTTCTTGCCTGGTGTGCTATCGGGTGATGGCTGTTTAACGGAAACAAAAATTGGTTGTGAAGGCTTTGACAGAACTGCTCCGTGCTTATCGGGGTATGCTCAATCTTCTTGTGTAGCAGCGGGAAAAACTTATTATAAGTGCTTATGTGATAAAAGTAATAACAAAATGCATGATGATGATGTGGACGGGGCAATGTACTATTGCAGTAAAGAGTATGATGAAGAATGTGGTTGTGCATCTAAAGATACATATTGCAAGGAAGAATTGTATCCTTATACATCATGTGATGAATTTGAAGGCTCTGAACCTGATACTTCAACAGTATGTATTAATCCGGCTAATGGTGTTGCACATTATAAAGCATGTAATTGCTCAAGTTCGGTTTATCCTTTTTCTTGTATGGAAAAAGGATTAAAAGTATCGTCACTTGCTCCGAAGTGTGTTTCAAGTTATGGGGAAAAACTGTATGAATTTTGCGACTGTGCTGCCGGCTGGTCTTCTGTTATGTGCAGTAGTAACCAAGCCGGTTGTTCGATACAAATGGATAGTGCATATCGCGGTAATGATATGGGATATTGTTATTTGTGCGGTGAGGAAACCTGTGAAATGTCAACCGATACAAATTTAAACAGCGTATATTGTACCGTTGCACAAAATATTAATGTTGATTGTTTGACTTTGGGTTATACTTATGATGAAGACGGCTTATGTTCAGACGGTAGTGTCGGCCTTAAATGTGCGTTTGATTCTAAGTATATATATTGCGAATCCGATGGATGTGCACCCGGTTACTCATTAAAAGATGGTAAGTGCGTAGCAAACTGTACATATGCTGATGCAAGCCAATGCCAAGGTAGTAATATGTGGTCTGTATGTGAACCTGATAGTAAAGGTTGTTATGTTCCGACAAAATGCCAAGATGGAAAAACAAATAATGTCTCGGATTGTGTAGGCTTTACAATACCGGCAATTGATAATAGAATGGATGGTTATGGTTGCGGAACTTGTTACGAAATATATATTGTGCCATTAACTCAATGTGAAGAAGAATATCCAAACTTTAAGTGCGAAGAAGTTAGACATCCATATAGCGGAGAGGAAGGCTATGCTCCTCGTGGTTGTAAATCGGGTTACACTTTAACAGATGGTAAGTGTGTAGCAAACTGCAAATATGCTGATTATGATGCTTGTATTGAAGAAAACTATAATTCAGACTGTAATGAAGAGAATGGATGTGTAGTACCGACAAGATGTACGCATGGTACCACAAAATCTGATAATCCGGCAGGTTGTGCCGAAAGCGGTGGTTATACATACTACTATGATGGAACTAAAAATGATGCCGATGCAAACGGATGTGTAACATGTTATTCAAATTATACATCTTGTGAAGCCTTAGGTTATATAAGTGACACTGCTTATCATACAGGTGATAATTATTCACCAACTGAAAAGTATGGTCCCGGTAGATCATTTGGCTTCTGGAATGAGGATGGCGAGGGACTAAAATGTTGGGTTCTTGATGGCACATGTGAGTATGATACGCAGTCAGAATGTCAAAAAGCCACAGGTGTTAAAAGTTGTAAACAAGATGCCGCATGCTACGTTGCTAGCGCTTGTAATTCTGGATATACATTAGAAGCTGGTA
>JAZRHJ010000095.1:0-2507 GCA_045644695.1 Alphaproteobacteria bacterium
GGGTGAAATAAATCTTTTCCTTTTTTACCGGTTTGCTCTTTAACCGCGTTTATCCATGATGAAAAAGTTTCTGTATCCCAATTTTCTAAAGGCAATATTTTGGCGGCTTGTTCAGTAAAACTTTTATCCTCAATAATGGGATTTATTTCAGAGTTACAAATATCATCCCAAATTTTATAATCGGCAACTTTTTCCAAATTTGCTCTTATCTTAAGCCAAAAACCTTCATCTACTGATACTCTGTCCTTGATAATTTCATAGGGTAAAGTATGGATATATTTTATGTTAAAGTGTTTTAGCTCTTCTTCATCAAATTTTGGTTGAGCACGACCTATTTTGCTAAAATCTAATGAATTTGCCAAATCTTCCAAAGTGTAAAAAGGTTCAATTGCTTCCGAAGTTCCAAGTTTTGCTAAAAATGAACATATAGTCATATTTTCAACACCGGCATCTTTTAAATCTTTTACGCCTAAACTACCTAAACGTTTTGAAAGTTTTCCCTCTTTGCCGGTTAATAACGGTAAATGAGCAAATGTAGGAACAAGACCACCGATAGCTTCAAACATCTGAATTTGTGAAGCCGTATTGGTAACGTGGTCTTCGCCACGAACAATGTGTGTTATACCAAAATCACAGTCATCTATAACAGATGGGAAATGGTATAAATATGAACCGTCTTCACGAATGATAATCGGATCGCTTAATTTTTGAGCATCGTATTTAACAATACCTCTTACTACGTCATTCCAAGATATTTCGCCATCGATTAGTTTAAAACGATAGTGGGGCTTTCTGCCTTCTTCTTCAAATTTTTTGATATCTTCGGCAGTATAATTTAGGGCCTGTCTGTCATAAATGGGAGGTAACCCCTTATTCATGGCACGTTTTCTTTTAAACTCTAATTCTTCGGCGGTTTCATAACAAGGATAAATACGCCCTTCTTTGATTAATTTTTGCGTAACTTCGTTATAGCGTTCAAAACGAGCAGATTGGCGTGCTTCTTCTTCCCATGTTAAACCCAACCATTTGAGGCTGTCACGCAAATAATCTTCATATTCTTTTTTAGAACGAACAGAATCTGTGTCATCAATGCGAAGCATAAAATCTCCGCCCATTTTTTTTGCCCAGAGCCAATTAAACAATGCGGTACGGATATTGCCAATATGCATATATCCGGTCGGACTGGGCGCAAATCTTACTTTTATGTTTGTCATTTTTATACTCTTTCCCTTATAAACTAGAGGCATAATATAGACATTAACATATAAATTCAACTCAAAAATTAATTTAATTTAGTAATATTGCACTTTTTCCTCGGCTATTTTTTCAGATGAAATAACCATATCATTAAAATCTTCCAAGAACCATGATATTTCTTCATCTAATTGGTTAATCATGGTGTAAAAACGATTTCTGTAAGTATTTAATAAACTAACCTCGGCTAAGGTTAAGTCAACAATTTTTATTTTATTATTTGTTTGCGACAATTTAAATTTTACATTAACACTTTTTACCGTTTCGGTTGCAAATTTTTCCGGTAATGTGACAAGGCATGTAACATCGGTAAATTTTTGATTCTGAGTTACATGTAAAATTTCAAAATCAAGCCCTTGGGTGTCAAAATCAAGAGGTTGGCTTTTGTAAATGCTTCTGGCGTAGCGTTGAAACAGGTCGGTATATGTTTCTTGTTCGGTTTTATTCATGGTTCTCCAATATTTACCTATTACAAAGCGTGCCATATAGTCTGTATCGATATCTTCATTAAACATGGTATCAAGTGTCTGATATTTTGCTTCTATATCAGAACTTGAAAGAGCATCTATGAGTTTGCGTCCAGTATGGTTTATCCAAGATTTTGCTTCGTCTTCCTGAACCGAAGATGCTTTTGATATATTTATCGAGATAAACATAAATATAACTGTTAAAATAATTTTTGCTAAAGACTTACTATTCATTAATGATTCCTATCTTATAATGTTTGATATAAATTAGTATAACATAAAATGGTTAGAAAAATGAAGTTAAATTTTAGTTTTGCAATACTTTTGTTGTGTATGCTGACGTTTAATGCAAATTCACAACTTGTAAATGAAGTTTATAAACCGCAAATTAAATGTGGAACAAACTTAAATACCAATACTTTTGCGTATAAAGAAGATGGCGTTTGGAAAGGTTACGATGCCGATATTTGCCGTGCTTTTTCGTGGGCATTGTATGGTAATGGCGATATGTTTGATATGGTTGATGTTAAAACTTACGAAATTGAAAAGGCATTAACATCAGGTAAAATTGATATTATGTTAAGTAATAATGCGTCTATGGCATCTATGGAGGCAAAAAATAAGGCTTCATCAGTGGCTCTTCTTTATTACGACCGCCAAATGTTTGCTACAAAAGATGCCCCGGAAAATATATCATCAATGAATGATTTTAAAGGAAAAAAGGTTTGTGTTTTTGCAGGTTCTGATTATTTGGATAATTTAAGAGAATATAATAAAAAATATAGA
>JAZRHJ010000096.1:0-2809 GCA_045644695.1 Alphaproteobacteria bacterium
ATATTTCGGAGGTTTTCTGTTTAATTGTAATTTCTTTGATTGTTATTAATTTTTATTTTGCCATCAGTAAACACCCTGAAATCACGCTTAAATTCTGCAATATTTCCCAACCCCTGCTCTTTATAAGCCTTTGCTGTTAAATATATATAATCATCGGCAAACATATATGCTCCGTGACTGGCATTAAAACTTGCTTTTGTTGCACGCATAGACGCGATACTGTCAATTTCCGTAACATTTTTCATTACTTCTGGAAAATTCACTTTTTCGGTAGGAAAAGGGTTAACCATTTCCAAAGTTGAACGAAGGAGCGTAAACATTTTTTCTTTATCATTTTTAGCCGAGTTTAACACTTCAATAAATTTTTGCCCCATAGTTTTGTTCTGCGTGTTTATCATCGGTTTTCTCCTTTTCCATAATTATATTATACACATAATATATCACATCTTATTGCGCATTGCAATAACTTTGTAACAAAAGTGTTACAAAAAATTTAATAGTTTCTGCTAATAATAAAATCTGCTAAATTTTGTAAATTTCTAGATTTTTCATTAAAAACAGAAACAATGTCTTTTGCCTCTTCAACTAAGTTTAAGGCCATAGTTTTTGCTTTATCAACACCATAACATCTGACAAAAGTTAGTTTATTTTGCTCTTTATCTTTTTTGAGTGTTTTACCGACAACTTTTGGATCACCTTCAACATCTAAAATATCATCGGCAATTTGAAATGCTACACCTATCTTTCGAGAATAATTTGTTAATGCATTAAAAGATCCATTATCTGATTTTCCGATAATAGCCCCTGCTTGGCATGCATATTTTAACAAGCAACCTGTTTTCATTTCTTCAATATGTTTAATAACACATTCCGGATTTTGTACATTTTGCATTCTTTCGGTTGACAAGTCTAACATTTGGCCGGCAATCATACCGGAAACAGCTCCTGAAGCATTGGCTAGCATCTGTATTAATTGTATTTTAACATCATTATCATACTTTGCTTTTGCTAAAACTTCAAAAGAATATGTTAATAAACCATCTCCTGCCAAAATAGCGGTTGCCTCATCAAAATATTTGTGGCATGTAGGTTTTCCTCGTCTTAAATCATCATTATCCATTGCCGGTAAATCATCATGAATAAGAGAATATGAATGCAACATTTCAAGAGATGCTGCAACTTCAAAACTTTTATCAAAATCTTGACCAAATATATTTGCACATTCATAAACCAAAAATGGACGCAGTCTTTTTCCGCCATTTAGAACAGAATATTCCATTGCTTCCACGACACGCCTTTCCATACCATTTACTTTTATAAACAATGACGGAATTTTTTCATTAAATTGTGCCGAATAATTTTTAATTACAGTAATAATATCGTTCATTTATTGTTCCGTTGTATCTAATGGAGCAAGAACAAGTTCTCCATCTGAAGATTTTTCTATTTTTTCAATTTTAAGTTGAGCACTTTTTAATTTTTCTTCACAAAATTTCTTTAATGTGATGGCTTTTTCATATGCATCTACGGCATCATCAAGTTTAATTTTACCACCTTCTAAATCTCTTACCAGTGCTTCTAATTGTTCAAGTGCTTCTTCGAAACTTAATTTTTCAACATTTATTTTCATTTTTACCTCCTTAAGAGAGATTATATCATCAAAATTATAATATCAACAATTACTTGCAGACTGTGTATGCATTTTATCTTCAAGTATATATAACATTTTGCTTTATATATGCTGTTATTTTCAAGCGTATATCTTAAATTAACAATATAACAAAGGAGAAAAACATGAAAAACATGAAAAACAATGTGATAATATTAAAAGCGTTGGCAAATTTGAACAGATTAAAAATCTTAAAATTATTAAGTGTACATGAACTTAATGTAGGGCAATTAGAAAATATGTTAGAACTCAGTCAATCGGCATTATCTCAACATTTAGCAATTTTAAGAAAAAGCAAAATTGTAAAAACACGTCGTGTTGCTCAAACCATTTTTTATAAAATAGATAATAATTTTGTTTTTGAAATTTTAAAATTACTTGAATAGAGGTTTAATTAAATGTATAAAGATACCAAATGAAAAATTTGGAGAAAGTAAATGACAAAAATCACATGGCCGGCCGGCACACTTTTAGCCCCAGTTCCTCCGGCACTTATATCATCAGGAAGTCTTGAAAACCCTAATGTTATGACAGCAGCATGGACCGGAATTATTTGCACTGAACCGGTCTTAACATACGTTTCCATCAGACCATCAAGATATTCTCATGAAATTATATCAAAAAATATGGAATTTGTTATAAATGTTCCTAATTTGGCTCTGGCAAAGGCAACTGATTTTTGCGGAGTAAAATCGGGGCGTGATGTAAATAAGTTTACAAAATGCAATTTAACGCCCATTGCATGCTCAAAAGTTAAGGCTCCTCAAATAAAAGAAGCGCCAATTTCTTTGGAATGTAAAGTTTTAGATATAAAACAATATGGAACTCACGATATGTTTTTAGCCAATATTTTAGCAGTTAATATTGATGATAAATACTTAAATGAAAAAGGTGCTCTCAATTTGGAAAAAGCCGGATTATTGGCATATGCACATGGTTTTTATTATACTTTAGGTCGTCAAATCGGCAAATTCGGATTTTCGGTTGAAAAGAAAAAAACTATGAAAAAAAGACAGGTAAAAATAAATATTGATAAAAAAAGCAAAAAAAATAATAAATAGTATTGACAAGTTCAATAAAATGTGCAAAAAGGCTTCTTGTAAGTTGTTTTGCGCTCTTAGCTCAGCAGGATAGAGCAAC
>JAZRHJ010000097.1:0-4868 GCA_045644695.1 Alphaproteobacteria bacterium
AGGGGGAGTGTTAATACAAAAACGAAGGGTAACAGGGAATAGAGGTTAACACAAAAACGAGAGGTGACAGGGAATAGAGCAGCCACATAATGACAAAGAAGAAGAGAAAAACATCCGCATAATAACAGCAAAAAGAGAGAAAAGAGCCACATAATAAAGTAAAAAGAACAGCACAAAAAAGGCATAACAATAAAAAACAAAAAAGGAGAGTTAACTACCCTCTCCTTTTTTATTGTGCATCAACGCATTAATCTACGTGATAATATCCGCTATTACATGTAAATCCTGCTTTAACACTTTGCGACTGAGTATTGTCACATGCTTTATATGTATTATAGTAAGCAGTAGCATTAGAAGGAACGGTACCTGTCCATGCCGCAGGGAATGAAGCAGAACATCCGGTATATGCACCATTACAACACTTTGTTCCTCTCAAAGTTCCATAAGTTCCTTTATTGGTTGTAGTATATTTATACGTTGCACTGTCACAGTTACATTCACATCCGTAACATATATTTTCGCCACTCATACCGCTTTCTACCGGGGTACATCCCTCTGCCACGCTACACTTACCGGCACTGACACAAGCCGTTGCATCTACATAATCGGTAGAAGTGCCGCTACCGCACTTGCCTGCCATACATAACATTTCGATATTGCAAGATTTAAAGGTAGCACATAACCAATATCTAACATAATTGTATGTAGGGTCAGCACCTAATATATCTGCCGAATATATTGCTGCACCTTCACCACACTTATTAAAGTGCAAACTCAATCTTAATTTATATGGACAACTTGGTTTAAAAGTCGCAGCACCACAAGCATTATTTGCTGCAACAATATCACTTTCATCTGGTTTTGACAAGCTTCCAGGTACTATTTCTACCATCCAGTTTACTGCCAGTGATTGCTCAGTAGAAGATAAATAATATCCTACTAATGGAGCGGCCGGAACAGGAGAAGTTCCATATAGTCTACTACTATTCTTATATTTTTCATTTAATGAGGTATCGTTAGCCAAACTAATCAATGTGTTTTGCACTCTGTCATCTGTATATTTTTCAACTAATTTACCTGCATATTTTTCTTCATGCAAGGCATAACCTGTTACCATCATAAGTTCACCCACAGAAGGAATATACCAATCATTTACACCTGAGATTAAAGGTTTAAATCCACTTAAAAAGCTTGACTGCGTCCAATTAGTGGTATCATAGACTTCAGGCAATTTGAAATATTTGGCAGCATAATATGCCAAAGGAAATGTAATAGAATTAGATTGAATTGAATTAAGTTCTACAGTCAATTCTGTAAGAAACTTACCTTCCAAGTGGTTATGAGTTGCAGGATATATGTTTGAATTATACTGACTAGTACTAGTTCCAGTATTAAGAGTTTTAGGATTAGCGCTAATAATACCGTTAGGATGTCCGCCTGCATTATATGGATATCCATCCTGATAAGGACTGGTTAATCCTGTTAGATTACCTAAATACCACTTATTAACCTTGTCATATGCATCAGTCATCGTATCTGCAGATATTTCAACAGAGGTGTAAACATCTCTTAAACCAATTACACGTCCTGCCGTACCGATATTCGGATGATTTACTTGATAAACAACACCAATCGGCGGAATTTTACTAGTGATTTTGGTTGTGAAATTAGCACTTCCATATTCTGTACAGTTACCGTCTGCGTGATATACCGAACCCACACTACACGGAACACACATTGTACCGTCATCGTTTTTCACATAGTTCATGTTACATGTAAAGTCACTGATATAACTTGCACGCCTTGTTTTATTACAAGCATAAACCGTTGTATATACCGCAGTTGCATTTGCCGGTACCGTAATTGAAGCAGGAACTTTTTCTGTATCAAGTTCACAAGCAGAATATGATGAACCATCACAGCACATATTACCGGTAAGTTTACCATATTCAACATTAGATGGGTTATACGGATACGAACTGCAATCACAACCACATATATAACAACTGCTGTTACCGTCATAATCAGTCGTACTAGGTGTCATTGTCACACCATAATATGACGGATATCCTTTCACACCCTGACAAATGGCTTGGCTTACATAATCTTTACTGGTACCTGCGGCACATCCGTCTGCTACGCATAAGTAGTTTGCCGTATCACCCGCATAACAAACGTCTCTTCTGTTCAAATCGAAACCGGCATCACCCGAAGCAACACACCCGTCTGCCGAGGTTTGATATTCTGATGCGCAAGATTGTGCAACACACCTATAACATGTGTCATCACCCGAATAATATGATCCCGCAACAGAAGTCCACCCGTTTGATCCTGTCGACCCACATTTATCAGCATCGGAATAACTTACATCATAACCTCTCGGACATGCATTTGCTTCACATTTATAGCATGTGCTGTTTCCTGTATATCCGGCAACGGTAGATGTTAATGTCCAACCGCTAGAACCTTTCGTTCCGCAGCCGGCAACTGTTGTTGCACTTCCTTCAGGACAAGGTGTTGCCGTTGAACATGTTGAACCGCTCCAACCATCTTTACATTTAAAGGCTGTATTAACCGTTGAACCGCAAGCCGTACATGTTGATGTTGCAATTGCATTCGTCGGTACTGTTACCTCCTTACATGTAGATGTACATTCTTTATATTTTCCATTACAACATTCATCTCCGCTAACAATACCGCCTGCACCAACATTTGAACTATCCCATTTACAAGTTGAAGGAGCCGCACAGTTACACTTATAACATACATCTTCACCACTGTAAGATGTTGTTGTAACCGAATCATAATCTGTCTTACCATAGACATTGTTACAAACCTCATCTGCATTATATGCTACACTTGTATCAGTAGGACAATCTAAAGATAAGCATTCATAACATTTTGTATTACCGTTTTGAGTTGCATTAGCCTCCGTTCCGAGTTTCCAACCCGATGCTCCTTTAGTACCACAATTTGTCGCTGAAACAGCCCAACCTGCCGGACAAGTTTTTGCAACACATTTATAACACGCATTATTACCGCTATATCCGTTGCTTGACGATAAATCAATTGTCCAACCGCTATTTCCTCCGGAACCGCATTTTGCTTCATCACCCAGAATAACATATCCGCTCGGACAACTATTTGTTTCACACTTATAACAAGATGATGTACCGGAACAACCCGACGTAACAGTTGATGAAAGTGACCAACCGCTTGCATATGTTGAAGAAGTCGCACAATCTGCAGCCTTTGTGGCATACCCGCTCGCACAAGTTGAAGCGACACAACTTTCACCCGATTGTGTATAACAACTGTTACATTTCCACGATGTTACAATAGAATAACTCTGTTCACAAGCCGTACATGTCGATGTACTACCTGTTGCATTTGCCGGTACCGTAACAGTATCAGTACATTGCGATTCGCAAGAGTCATACTTATTATTACAACACTTATTACCGCTTATAGCACCTTTTCCAACATTTGAACTATCCCATTTACATTTAGATGGAGCGCTACATTCACACTTGAAGCAAACATTAGCGCCGCTCTTATCAGATGTGGCAACCGATTTCCATTCGGTCGTATTACCGTTTGCACCGGAACATGCCGCACTTGTTGACCATGCAGTACTTGTACCGGTCGGACAACTCTTAACCTTACAACTACTACCGTCTGCAGACTTCTCGTATCCTTCATTACATTCCCATGCCGTATTTACCGTTTTATTACAACCGGTACAAGTTGCGGTTGAATGCGCATTTGCCGGAACAGTTACCTCTTTACATGTAGATGTACAAGTTTTGTAATTACCGTTACAACACTTATCTGTTAAGCCTGCCGTACCTTTGTTCGAATCTGTCCACGGACATTCTGTCGATGTATACGAGCATACGCATCTGAAACATACATTATCACCGTTATATGAATCTGTTTTGGTACTTGTCCAACCTATTGTATTATCATTAGCAGTAGCACACTCACCACTTGTTGACCATGCCGTATTTGTACCGCTTATACAATCTTTAGCATCGCAAGATTTACATTGATTTGCACCCGATAAGTTACAATTTGTGCCAAGTTTCCATCCATTGCCTTTGCCAACTCCGGTTCCGCAATTTGCTACGTCGGTCGCACAACCAACATTACATTGTGCTACTTGGCAAGTTTCTCCTTCTTTTACATAACCGTCATTACATTCCCACGCTGTATTTACCGTTTTATTACAACCGGTACAAGTTGCTGTTGAATGTGCATTTGCCGGAACGGTTACCTCTTTACAGGTAGATGTACAAGTTTTGTAATTGCCGTTACAACATTTATCTGTTAAATCTGCCGTACCTTTGTTCGAATCTGTCCATGGACATTCTGTCGATGTATAATTACATGTACACATATAACATGCTACATCTCCGTTGTACGAACCGCTTGCTCTGCTTACCCATCCAATTGTACCATTGTTGGCTCGACTACATAAATCCGAATCTGTCCAAGTCGTACTCGTTCCGGTCGGACAATTTTTCATATTACACGCCTTACATTGATTTGCACCGGATAAGTTACAATTTGCTCCTAATTCCCAACCATTGCCTTTGCCAACTCCGGTTCCGCAATTTGCTACGTCATATGCACAACCCACATTACATTGTGCCACCTCACATACATTACCGGATTTTACATATCCTTCGTTACATTCCCATGCCGTGTATACTGTTTTTCCGCATCCAGTACATGGGCTTGTTGAATGTGCATTTGCCGGAGGAACTACCTCTACGCATTTTGTCGTACAGGTCTTATAATTACCGTTACAACACTTATCTGTTAAGTCGGCTGTACCTTCCGTGCCTTTAACCCAACTACATTCC
>JAZRHJ010000098.1:0-1413 GCA_045644695.1 Alphaproteobacteria bacterium
TGTCGACAATGTAACCAAAGCATCAATTTGTTCTGTTACTCTCATTGTTCCAATTTCGGCAGCCATTGCTGCACCAATTCTGCCAGCGACCATTAAAGCAGATAACACAGGCGCTAACTCTCTGGTAACAGAAATAAGGACAACCGAGGCAACGGCACTTTCGGCACCAAAACGAGCAAACCCCGAATAACTTTGTAATGCAATTACCATGCCGGCAAAAATTGTTGTTAAACCAACAACAGGCAACGAGTAAAAACCCATATCCAACAATTGCCTAATAAAATTTTTCAAATAAAACGGAGGCGTAAAACAATGATATATTGCTTTTAAAACAAACTGCGTTAAAGCACCCAACCTTATAATAAAATTTACCAAAGGTTTACCCAGTGCTCTTAAAAAATTTTCAAACTGCTTTTGTTTGCTTACCGGTTTTGCTGCCATTTTATTTTTCCTTTTTAATTAATGACAGCATTGTATGTTTTTTTTCCTCATTTTTCAAGAATATGATTTAATTTTATAACAACCTTATCAACAGATGAAACCTCAAATGCATACAAATCTGTCATAGGAATTTTTATGCCATATTTTTCATAAAATTTTTCTTCCGGTAATCGCTCAATTTTCTCAATATCATCAACTAAATTTATCACCAATTTAATTTCTGCCGATTCCACATAAGGTAATTTTATAATTCCCACTCCTCGCACCTCCAACATACCCTTAATTATATCGGGCGAAGATGCATACAGTTTATTGTTTTTAATGACAATATCAGTTCTGTCATCAGATACTAACGCCGCATTTTTGTTATTTATTAATCGTAACGCTAAATCAGATTTTCCTGAGCCTGATTTTCCTGATATAAGCACCCCCATATCATCAATTGCCACACAAGTTGCGTAAATATTATCTTTTGCTATCATAAATATTATCCGGTTTTATACTACATTTTAGCAAACGTTCTTGTTTTTCTATTGAATTAACCTCAATATCGAAACGCCTACCATTAACACCGTTTGCAACAATATCAACCTTAAAACAATTTCTAGGTAAATAAGCACCCATTTTTTCCGGCCATTCAATTAAGCAAACATTCGCATACATTGCTTCTTCAATATTAAGTTCCCAAATTTCTTCGGCAGATTTCAACCTATACAAATCATAGTGATATATATCAAAATTTTGTGCCTGATAAACCTGAACCAATGTAAAAGTCGGACTTGGAACTTCTTGCACCGACGTCAAATTTTTAATAAATTCCCTACTCCATACACTTTTGCCGATACCTAACGTACCGAACAAGGCCCAAACATCACCGATTTGAGCAATTTGGGAAAATTCTTTTGCCAAATTCTCCGTTTCTTCTTGTGTATGACAATTATAACTATATATCATATCCCGAACATATTTTTC
>JAZRHJ010000099.1:0-3905 GCA_045644695.1 Alphaproteobacteria bacterium
CGTGTTTTACCGTAACAACATTTGTTTGTGACGGAGTTAATACTTGTTTTGGAAGTTTTTGAGTTGGCAGACTGATGGGTTTGATTTCATCTAAACCTATCATACGAACCACTTCTTCAATTAAATCGTGTTCACCTTCAATATCGCCTCGCCAAGATGGTGATATTGCTTTAATTTTATCGTTTTCAACAGATGTTTCGAAACCGAGATTATTTAAAATTTCCAATATTTTATCTTGGCTGATTTCTATGCCGATGAAATCTTTTAATCGGCTCGGTCTGATGTATGCTGTTTGTGGTGCTATATTTTCCGAACCACAAACAATTTGCTCAGAAACAATACCTCCGCATATTTGCAAAATAAGTGATGTGGCATAATCAGAACCTAAAATATTTGATTTTGGGTCAACCCAACGCTCATAACGATAACGCGAATCGGATTCTATGCCATATTTACGTCCTGTTCTGGCAATTACCGAAGGTTTAAACAGCGCGCTCTCCAAGAACACATTTACTGTGTTTTCAGAACAACCCTTGTTTAATCCGCCCATGATGCCACCCAAACATTGTATTCCTTCATCATCACAAATACCTAAAGAAAGGCTATCCAAAGAATATTCTTTTTCTTCTAATGAAACAAATTTTTCATTTTCTTTTGCCATACGAACGGTAATGTTTCCGCAAAGTTTATCTGCATCAAAAACATGTAAAGGACGTGCTAAATCGTAATTGATATAATTTGTAATATCAACAAGCGGTGAAATTGAGCGAAGCCCGATAGCGGTTAATCTGTCGGTCATCCATTTTGGAGTTTTCGCTTTATTGTTAACTCCTTTGATGTAACGTCCGACATAAACCGGACACTCTGTGGAACATTCGACATTAATCGAAACAGGACTTTGAATTTGAGCCGGAATTTTTTGAATGTTTAAAGGTTTTAAAGTACCGAGACCGGCTGCTGCCAAATCTCTGGCAATTCCTCTAACACCCAAACATTCGGCTCTGTTTGGGGTTATGGACACTTCTATAACGGGGTCAAAATTTAATACCAAAGAAGCGTCAACACCTATTTCGGTAGACGAATCTAATTCGATTATACCGCTATGGTCTTGGCCGATACCGAGTTCTTTTTCGGAGCACATCATTCCGAAACTTTCAACACCTCTTATTTTGCCAACTTTAAGCACTTCGTTGTAACAAGGTATTAATGTTCCGACAGGTGCAAAAATACCTATCATACCTTCTTTTACGTTTGGTGCGCCGCACACAACCTGTAAATGTTCTTTTCCTGTATTAACGCTTAATAAATGTAAATGATCCGAATCAGGATGCATGATAACATTTTCTGCTTTTGCGGTAATGAAGCCTTTTAAATTTTCAGCCGGATTGATAACTTCTTCAACTTCTAAGCCGATTTTTGTTAAAGTTTCAACAATTGTATCTAAATCAGCATTTGTATCTAAATGTTCTTTTAACCATGATAATGTGAATTTCATCGATTTTGTCCTCCGTTGTTACTCAATCCGCCGGTTAATGATGAAAAATCAAGCGGTGCGAATCCATAATTTTTAAGCCATCTTATATCAGATTCAAAAAATGTTCTTAAATCGGGTATTCCGTATTTTAACATTGCAAGTCTGTCTATACCAACCCCGAATGCGAATCCTTGATATTCGTCAGGATCAATACCTCCGGCTTTTAATACGTTAGGATGAACCATGCCGCAACCCAATATTTCAAGCCAATCGTTACCGGCTCCGATTTTAAGTTCGGTTTTGGTTTTTAAGCAGCCTATATCCATTTCGGCAGATGGTTCCGTAAACGGAAAATGTGACGGGCGGTAACGAACGGGAATTTCGTCAAGTTCAAAAAATGCTTTCACAAAATCGTACAAACAGCCTTTTAAATGAGCCATGGTTGTGCTTTTATCAATTACCAAACCTTCTACCTGATGGAACATCGGTGTGTGTGTAGCGTCATAGTCTGAACGATAAGTTCTTCCCGGAGCAATAATGCGAATCGGCGGTTTTTTGCTTTCCATTGTTCTTATTTGAATGCCCGATGTGTGTGTACGGATAACGTAAGAAGTATCCATATCAAAATTGTTATCACCAGTATTTGGAAGATAGAAAGTGTCTTGCATTTGGCGTGCCGGATGATTTTGCGGCATATTTAATGCATTAAAGTTGTGAAATTGGTCTTCAATATCAGGACCTTCGGCAACTTCAAAACCCATTTGTCCGAAAATTGCAACAACTTCTTCGTAAATTTTTGAAACAGGGTGGATCCTTCCCTGAATTTCCGGTCTTACGGGTAGGGTAATGTCGAGAGTTTCTTTTTTTAATTTTTCGTTTAACTCTTTTGTCTCTAAAACTTCTTTTTGTTCTGATAATGCTTTTTCAATTTCAGATTTTATAATGTTTAATTTTTTACCTAATTCAATTTTTTGTTCTAAAGGTAACGCGCCTAAATTTTTCATTTGTTCGGTGATTATACCTTTTTTGCCCATCGCAGATATGCGTATATCTTCAAGCATTTTAATGTCTTGAGCAGCATTTATGTTGTTTAGTATCTGCGCCTTTAAATTTTCTATATCTTCCATTTTTTTAACCTTTATACATAAAAAGAGTCATCTTGGTTTGCCAAGAGGACTCTTTTTATTTTATTTTTATTGCCTTACTTATTTGTTAAGAGCCGCTTTGGCAGAATCTACCAGTTTAGCAAATGCTTGGGGCTCTTTCAAAGCGATATCAGCGAGAACTTTACGATCAAGTTCAATACCGGCTTTGTTAAGCCCGCTGATAAATCGAGAATAAGTCATATCATGAAGACGAGTAGCAGCATTGATACGTTGAATCCATAATGCTCTGAAACTTCTTTTCTTTGCTCTACGGCCACGGTAAGCATATTGCAAACCTTTTTCAACTTTTTCAACAGCAACTCTAAATACATTTTTATTACGACCTCTGTAACCTTTAGCCATATCAAAAATCTTTTTATGGCGAGCACGAGCGGTCACACCTCTTTTAACACGTGACATATCTTATTCCTCCTTACAAATACGGTAAAAACTTTTTAACAATCTGAACATCGGACTCGCTCAAGAGCAAAGATCCGCGAGCTTGTCTTTTCATCTTTGGTGATTTGCAAAAGAGGCAGTGTCTCTTAAATGCATAGTTTCTTTTTAATTTGCCTGTTCCTGTAACGCTGAAGCGTTTTTTGGCAGCGCTTTTTGTTTTTAATTTTGGCATTTTAAATCCTTCCTTTTATAAATTGGATTGTAATTAAGCGGTCAGGCATGCCTTTTAGCCCAAACCACCAGTTAAAACAAAAATTCTTATACACGTTTATTTATTATTTTGCAAGCAGTTTTTAAGTAAAAACAAAAATATTATTTGCTTTTTTATCATAAATTATTGCAAATATTAAAACAATCTGTGTAACAGATGTTAAGATGACACACACAATGTATTATTGTGATATTTTCTTTCTGAAAAAAACAATAAAAAACGACTCGATTTTTACGTTTTTATCACTTAAAAATTTAATTTTTAATCGATAGACTCATCTAAAGTTGTGTGTATAACTTTTTTTGTGTTATAATATCAATAGATTAGAGTTAACTATTTGAATTTAATGGTTTTTATTTTTGTTAATAAACTTATCCACGTGAGCAAAAAAAAAATTATACATATTTATAATGACATAGATGATTTTTAACCTTTGTTAACCATTTATCGCTTGTTAGCAAAGATATATTTTTGCAATATGAAAATCGCAAATAATCAATAGCAATATCATTAACTTAAATTTTTTGTGTATACTATATATTGTTTCTTTACTTTAAATTAACACAATATGTAGTATACGGGCTTAAAATATTAATGATAACAACTTAGGTTTTGA
>JAZRHJ010000100.1:0-7651 GCA_045644695.1 Alphaproteobacteria bacterium
CAGGAAGAAATTGCAAAATTAAAAAAATTATAAATTGAAACAATATTGTAACTATTATTTTTTTAAAAAATATGTTATAGTAAATTATATACTTAAAAAGTGGCTTATTAGGAGGTCTATTATGAAAAAAATTTATCAAACTTTGGCATTTGCCTCATTGTTGGCATGGTCTTGCGCTACTTATGCACAATTACCCGCAAATCCTTGGGTAGCACAACCTCCATCACCAAACGATGGTTACTTTGGCGACAATGTTGGTAACTCGACACAAGGTGGAGATGTTGTTAATGCCCCTATTTACAGTAACGGACCTACTGAGGGAAACATTTTACCTGTTGACCCTTGGGCCAGAGCTAGAGACAGAAGCGGTGTAAGAACATGGCGCGGTAGCGGTCAGCATGGTAAATTAAACTATATCGGTGAAGCCACTACATATACCACTGCTATGGGTCAAGAAATGATTGCACCTGAAGTGAACCGTCATAACATGGTAGTTATGTTAGACCACTTAAGAAATATGGGATACAAAATTCCTGAAAGTTACAATGAAAAAATTAAGTCTATGCCCCGTGAGTATAAAGAGACTTTAAGAACAAGTATGGATGCTGTTGCCGGCAGTTCTTCAGATAATCCGATGAGTTTAATTTTTAACAATATGTACAATATATTTGAAGATTACAGCGGACTCGATCTTAACAATATATTGATGAATACTATGGATATTTTAGGAACTGACTAATTTGAAAATTAATACTATGCAACAACCTGTTATTATACTGGTTTGTCCTCAGTTGTGCGAAAATGTCGGTATGGTTGCGCGTGCAATGTTAAACTGCGGTTTATATAACTTGCGCCTTGTAAACCCGAGAGAAAATCATCTCTCAGAAAAAGCATTAAGAGCTTCTTCAGGCGCCGATGTTATTTTACAAAAAGCATCTGTATTTTCATCGACAATTGATGCAATTGCCGATTTGACAGATATTTATGCAACTACGGCAAGAAAACGTAACCAAATTAAGACAATCTTTACCGCCGAAAAAGCTGCTTCTGATATGTTTAATAACATAAAATCAGGAGCAAGATGTGGTATTTTATTTGGACCGGAAAGAACGGGTCTTGAAAATGATGATGTTTCAATTGCAAAAGCAATTATTGAAATTCCGCTTAATCCAGAGCACACATCGCTTAATTTGTCACAAGCAGTTTTGTTGGTTGCTTATGAATGGTATAAAACCCAAATTAATGTTTCAGATGAAGAGTTTGTTACCAACGCAACCCACATTGCCACTAATGAGCAGTTAGTAAAGTTCTTTAATTTTTTAGAAGAAAAACTTACAGATTATAAAAATTTGGCCGATAGTGAAAAAAGGCCTACTCTTTTAAGAAATTTACACAACATCTTTACGCGCAATAAAATGACCGAACAAGAACTTAATTCACTTTATGGTATTATTTCTTTTTTGAGCAATAAGCACAACTAGTTGTTGTCTATTTCATATCCGTTTGTGCCTTCTGCCAATGAACATGATATGGAAAAATCTGATGCTTTATTGGAATATATCTTATAAAGGACATCTCCTTTTGCAACTCTATCTCCAATTTTTTTCATAAGAGCAATACCTGAACCAGCATATTCTTTTGCTCCCGCATCTGTTGCTATTTTTAATAATGTTTTATTATCTATCGATTTTATATATCCGCTTTTAGGGGCTAAAATCTCACGAATAAATGTTCCGACATCGGCAGATTGAAGTTTACCTTGCGCATCTACAATTTGTTCAAAGGCCTCTAATGCTCTACCTGATATCAACACTTGTTTTGCAATATTATACCCTTCTCCACCTTTAACACGCGGATCAAATTCGATTACTTTTGCAGCCATAAATAATGATTTTTCGGCCAAATCAAACGATGCACTATCTTTAACTCTTAATACTTTCATCACATCTTTTGCTTCTAATACAGCACCAATTCCATATCCAATCGGTTCTGAACCATCGGTAATTGCAACATCAATTGTCATACCCAGTTCTTTAGCAACATATTCTAAACTCTTTCTTGCTTTTGCACTCTTTGACGGCATATTAACAATGCTTTGAGGGCCAATAGGCATATCTACCACTAGATGAGAGATACCGCAACAATATTTTGTAGCCATCATTAGTACAATTTCCATATTAATATCTCTTAAATTGAGATATTGACTCATATTACGCAATTTTATAATTGCTTGAGCACCTTCTAAATTATCAAAATTAAAAATAGCACCATTTGTTTCTTTTATCATTTGATAAAGCATAACTTTATTAATATTTAAGTTTGTGAAAACTTGCATAGTATGCCCCTCGCCTAAATATGCAAACGGATTTAATATAACCGATTTTAGCATCGGCATTCCGTATGCGCTTACAATAGCGGCGGTTATTATTTCTGTACTATTTGAAGGAACCGAACCAAAAGTAGCGGTATCAGAAACAATATTTTCTTCATCCCAATATATTTTGTGTCCAAAACATAGCGCTTGGGTTAAATACACAACCTCATTTATTGTGGCAAATGAATTAAATGCAGTTACAAATGCTGCTATATCACTATTTGAATATCTGCCATTTGCAATGTCATTAACAATGGCTATGTATTCTGCTGATTTTAACGTATTTCCTTCAATTTTACTGGCTACACTTTCTAAACTCTGCGGTATATCCGACTGTAAAAGTGTTACTTTTGCTCCTTCAGGTAACCCAATATCATAAAATGCTTCATTGTTAACCCCTATTTCGTCAGGTGAAACTATATTTTCATCTTCAACGACATTTAAGAATGCGTGTAATGGTTTTGTTCCGCCATGTATTTCTACTCGAGTAGAAGTCCTGATATCATCAACTTTGTATAATTCGCAATTTTTATGCACAAAAACTACATTTTCTCCAAATGATTGAACAGCAACATGTTTTAAATAAAGCATTTTATATCTCCATTAATTACACATACTAAGTATTGTAATTTGTCATTATTTATATTTAGTAAACGCATAAAATATTTTAAGTTAAACCAATTTATCATATTGCAGATACTGTCTTTACACATATATACAGTATGCCTTGACGGCGAAATATTAATTTTAAAGGAGAAAAAATATGACTTGTAAATGCAGTTCTGTAAAATCTAAACCACAAACAAATGAAGCATCTTCAAAAAATGAAACTACAAAATCTTCAGATAAAAAAGGCATGAAATAGGTTATTTAAAAACAAAAAACTGCCTTTTAAAAGCAGTTTTTTGTTTTATTTATTCTAAAATTAAAATTTTTCTTGTAATTCAAAGAAATATGCTTGAGGGTGATCGCATACGGGGCATTTTGCCGGTGCTTGAGGGCTTTCAATTCTAAAACCGCAATTACCGCATTCCCACAAGACTTTTCTCGGACGCTCAAAAATTTTGCCTTCACATAAGGCATCTAATAAGGCTCTATATCTTTCTTCGTGACCTTTTTCAATTTTAGCAACTTCTTCAAACAAATAAGCAATTTTGTTAAAACCTTCTTCTTTTGCTTCTTTTGCCATACGAGCATACATATCTGTCCACTCATAATTTTCACCTTGAGCAGCATCTTTTAAATTTTCGATAGTTGAAGGAACTTCACCACCATGTAAAAGTTTAAACCATAATTTTGCATGCTCTTTTTCATTATCTGCCGTTTGAGTAAATTTATCAGCAATAATATTATATCCTTCCTTTTTTGCTTTTGATGCATAATATGTATATTTATTACGAGCCATAGATTCGCCGGCAAACGCATCTTTTAAATTTTGTTCAGTTTTAGATCCTTTTAGTTCCATTAGTTCTCTCCTAAAAATTGTTACTAAAAATAAAATAACACTCTATATCAGGGTGTCAACAAAATTAAAATATTATCAAAAAAATTTTTCTATTTCATTTTAATTTTCAAAACTCTCAATAACACTTCCAATTTGGTCAGTATTTGCGACTTGTTTTTCAGAAACAATTGATTGTTTAATTTGAGAAACAGATTTTTTAAATTCGGCTAACTTTGTTCCGCTTAAATTTTCTCCGGTAGCGGCTCTAATTTTAAGAGGATCAACTTTTTTACCATTTTTTACCACCTCAAAATGCAGATGTGGCCCTGTTGAACGCCCGGTATTTCCTACATAAGCAATTACCTGTCCTTGTTTTACTCTTACTCCGGGGCGAATCCCTTTAGCAAACGATTTAAGGTGCGCATATCCGGTAGTATATTCCGAATTATGTCTTATTTTAACAAAATAACCGTATCCGCCTACCCATTTTGCCTGTGTTACTGTACCATCACCGCTGGCATATACTTTAGTTCCCATGGGAGCAGCATAATCTACACCATGATGTGTACGATAATCCTTAAATATAGGATGCAAACGACGTCCGTATCTTGATGAAATTCTGGCATTTTTAAATGCAAGAGGTTTCTTATCTAATGTCTTTTTTAAAGCCAAGCCTTTTTCATCATAATAGTCAACATTGCCATTAGAATCTTCAAAACGATATAACTCTATATTTTCTTTTCCTAGTGTTATTGATGCGTACACAATATCACCATATTTTACCACATTTCCATTCGGAGCAATGTTTTGCTCATATTGAACCTTAAATTTATCTCCAATCTTAATATCTCGTCTAAAATCTATGCTAAAAGAAAATATATTTATAAAATTACCGACTATTTGGTTTGGGACACCGGCATCTTTCATTGCAGAGGAAACATTACCTCTTATAACACCCTCGCTAATTTTTAATTCTGTTTTTAAATCATCTTGCTCTACATACGACTCGTATTCGCCATTAGCATTTTTTATTAGTACATACCTTGTACCGCTTACGGGTTCAATAATAATTTTATCAAGAGAAATAAATTCCCCATATTTGTCATCGATAGTCGTTGTAATATCAATTTTTTGACCTATTTTTATATTTTTGGCATCATAAACTTTTTTATAAACATTATAAATATTTGTGGCTTTGGCATAATCTAAGCCCAATTTGGTTACAATACCTATAAAACTATCTCCTTTTGAAACTGTTACAATATCATGGCTGATACGATTAGAATTAGGTACTGTAATTTCTTGAACCGCATCTTCTGCCACGACATCAGTTTCTTCTATAATTTGAGTTTCGGTTGATGTATTAATATTTGATAATTTTTCATTAAGTTCTTCTTCATAATGTAAATTTTCATCAATATTTTCAATTTGCATATCGGCAAATTCTTCCGGTGCAATATTTTCCATTGCCATATTATCGGGTATTGATGCTTTTACACTGTTATTATTGTATAAAGAAACCAGCAATGCGCCTGTAACCGCTACAGCATATATAAAAAGAAGTGTTCTTTCTTGTTTTATGCGTTTTGCTTTTTTTCTTTTTTTACTAAAATCCATTTTAATAAATTCCTTTAAAATTATTTCTTTATACATTGCCTCAATACAAAATTTTTTGCAAGTAGATAATCAAGTTATACAATTTGCATTCATAATATCTTTTTATTACAATGTGTTAATATGAAAATAAAAAAAATATTAAAAAAAATAAAAAAAACACTTGCATTTATTTTTTTTCTTATGTATAAGTGTCTTGTTAACTTAATGGGGGCGTAGTTCAGTTGGTTAGAATACATGCCTGTCAGGCATGGGGTCGCGAGTTCGAGCCTCGTCGCTCCCGCCAGTTTTCAAGAGCAGTCTTAGGACTGCTTTTTTTTATTGCAGCAATCGTTTATTTTTGATATGCTACGTTCAATATTAATTTTTTTATAAATTATAAATTGAGATTATTATGATTGCTGTTGATAACATTAAAACAACTCTTCGAGATATTTTTCTTGAAGCAATTGGTTTTGATCCTTTTATGAACGATGTTGATTATCATAAAAGTATCGGTTATAGATTTGCATTGGACAAATGGGATATTATTGAATTGGTAGTACGTATGGAAATAAAATTCAATATCACTATCACATATTCCCAAGATGATGATGTAAAAATAATGATGATGAATATTGATGAACTTGTAAAGTTTATCACTTTAAAAGTAAAAGCATAAATGTTTTTACTAGCACTAAAAAACCGCTGTGAACAGCGGTTTTTTTTTTATTTTGAAGTAATATTATTATTTTCTATCACCCATAATTCTTAACAAGTTCAAGAACAAGTTAATAAAATCCATATACAAACTCAACGCACCTGATATAGCCATACGGGTTAAGGCATCCTCATTACCACCCATTCTGTAATATGAACGAATTTTTTGTGTATCATAAGCCGTTAATCCCACAAAAATAGCAACAGAAATATATGACATTACCCAATATATCGTCGGGCTTTGCAAGAATATGTTTACGATACTGGCAATAATAACACCCCACAGTCCCATTATCATAAACGAGCCCATTGATGTTAAATCTTTTTTAGTGGTATAGCCATATAAACTCATTGCTCCGAATGTTGCAGCAGTAATTAAAAACACTCTAAAAACACTTGCTCCCGTATACATAAGCATAATAGGAGTAATTGAGGCTCCCATAACAGCAGAAAACAGCCAAAATATGGTTTGGACCTTTGCTGTACTTCCTCTTTGAACTGCAGAATTAAACATAAATACCATAATTAATGGCGCAATAACTGCAACCCAACCTAAAAGTGATAAACTTGCTCCGTTTTCGGTAATATTGAAAAACATTCTCATCATACCGGTATTAATTAATAAATATACTGTTAGCGCAGTTAAACATAGACCACCTGTCATGTAGTTATAGACTTTTATCATATATGCGCGCAAACCAGTATCAGTAGTGCTTTTCATCACAGCAGAAGTATAGGGCTTAATTTCCATTTTTTTCTCCTTTAATAATTAACCTATTTAAAATATAGAGTTTTTTTATTAAAAAATCAATAAGCATGGCTTATTCCACATAAAAAAAATCGTATATCTTAGCAAAAACCAAATTATAATAAACTAAATAAACAGAATTAAACAATAGGTTTAAATAGCCGTTTAACTCAAAATATTTATCTGTCTGCATTATTAAAAAGCATGGTAAATTTAATATAAGCATAATTAGTATAAAACGCCAATAATTACCAACGCTTTTTTTCCATGCTTTTCTTAATGATCCGTTTAACCCTTGTACCGAAGATATAAACGCTAAAAAAGGTCGACATAATATAAACGGTAATATCATTATTAATACTGTTGACAGTATAAACATATTTAATATATCGGCAGAAGCGTCTTGTATTGTTTGCATATGCGCTTCAAGCATTAGTAAATATTTATCATCAAAACCCATGAAAAGTGGAAGATAAGGCAATAAACCCAATAACAAACTCACTACAATTACCAAAAAAAACATTTTGGTTGACGGTATCAAACTTCCAAATATGTCAGCACTGAACAAATATGGCTTTTTTTCATAATTATATCTGAAAAAAGCAAACCAATAAGCATAATAAGATAATATCCACAAAATGCTTATTTTATTCGATAAACCGGCTTCTATATTCATAAAGGTCTCTAAAAAAATAAAATTTATGAATACAAACAAGCCAAAGCCCTCTTTTTTTTCTTTAAATAAAGAGAAGGCTTGGCTCAATATTTTAAA
>JAZRHJ010000101.1:0-1616 GCA_045644695.1 Alphaproteobacteria bacterium
AACCCGCATTATCAGATAGTGAAGTTCCCTAATGGGTTCAGTGGTTTTCATTATGTTCTAACCGTTGCAGGTTAAATAAAAGAAAGGTGGTATTTTTATGTCAGAATGGGCACAGTTAATTAGCACGTTAGGTTTTCCTATTATTTCTGCAGTTGCTTTGTTTTTCGGGTGTAAATACATGCTCGACAATCAACAGAAAAACACTGATCGAATGTTTGAAATGTATGACAAGAGCAACACCGAAAACAGAGAGGCAATAAAGGCATGCACAGAAGCGTTAAATAAGCTCTGTGACCGCATTGACGATCTAAGGGGGTAACATCATGAATCCTATCTGCGAGCGTGTTATAGACCTTGCTAAGAGGCAATTAGGCTATAAGGAAGAAGGTAACAACAAAACCAAGTATTCACGCTTTTTTGATGTTGAAGCCTGGCAGTGGTTTAACACCAAAAAACAGGGTGCGGAATGGTGTGCTATCTTTGTATGTTGGTTATTTGCTCAAAATGAAACGCTTGGAAAAGATCAGGCACGGACCTTTTTGGGGTGCCCGGCACCTAAAGATAATTGTGCTGCCGGCGTTCCGTTCCTTTTTGATTATCTGAAGAACAAAGGTTATAAGGTAGACAAATCAAAAGGGCAGCCGGGTGATATTATCGTGCTTAATAATAAAAAGCATGTCGGAATCATTGAAAAGGTTGAAGACGGCAAATATATAACCATTGAGGGTAACAAAAGCAACTATGTTGCACATGGTTCTTATGTTATGACCTCATCTTATATAACAGGTATATTCCACCCGGCATGGGAAAACGCACACTTTTATCAGACCCCCACAACGGCACTTGCAAAACCTGATGAAAAAGAACAGTTATATATCAATCTTGCTAAAAAGTGCATACAAGGTTTTTACGGTAACGGCCTTATAAGAAAAAAGAGAATCAATTCACTTGGGTATGGTGATATCTATTCAAAAGTACAGAATTATGTTAACCTTATCTTGGCCGGTAAAGTAAAATAACTTGCTCTTTCTGGTTTGTATCCGAAACAGTTGACCCCGATTAACAAATGTTAGTCGGGGTTAATTTATGTTACATGTTGACTAACAGGGCATCTATAAATTATCATCACATCAAGGATACAAAACCTAAAAGAAAGAGAGGATAACGGCAATGAAAAAAATAATCAGTTTCCCAAGTATCCGCATTGAAGCAAATTATGTTTTTGGTGAAGTGGCCCATTATTCATTATTCATAAATGATGAGTATGAGGGAACTTATATCACTAAAGAAGAGCTAGAGCACAGATTGTTACTGCTTCAGATCACGGAACTTAACAGGGGGTTAAATAAAGTATGAAAGATACTTCATTATGTAAAGATTGCGAATATGGTTTAAGGGTCAAATCTAAATCAGTTGCATATTTTTGTCAAAACCCTTATTACAAGTTAAAGGTACATGAATCAGAAGAGAGGTGTAAACTTTATGTTCGGAAAAAAGAAAAGAATAATTGAAACGCAGAAAGCGTTGATTGTTGATCTTAAAGAAGCTATCGAAAGAGATCACATGCTTATAAGATTGCAGCATAAGCAGATATTACATCACATTGAAGAGATCAA
>JAZRHJ010000102.1:0-2448 GCA_045644695.1 Alphaproteobacteria bacterium
TAAAGAAGGTTTCTATAGTCTAGCATGGCTGCCTCAACCTGCTCACGATATGCACTATACATTATGGTTTCTATTATACCCCAAATAGTATCCGCAGAAGCCTCTAATCTTCTTGCTACTTCTGCTTCTCCAAATTTGTCTATAGCGTCATTTAATAATCGTGTTGCGACATTAACATCGTTAGTTTTTTCTTCTCTTAAATTTCGGTGCCTTCTTGTATTATCCGGAGGAATAAAATTTTCAAACGCTTGACGAATATTTTCTAAAATTATTCCACCTTCATCAGGGTAATAGTCATCTTTATCTTTGGTTTTTTCAATATAGATACCATAAGCGTTACCGGTGCCGGCAGTTGTGTATGCCTTAACAATACGTCCGTTTTCAATTTCACCGCCTTGTGCATATAAACCATAAGCGTTACCGGTAGTACTAAACGCCGTTGCCCCTGCTTTTATTTCTTTTTCATTCATTTCTTTTTCGTGCTGTATTTTTCCGCCTTCGGTATAAATACCATAAGCATTACCGGCATCGGCACCGGCCATGACCTGACCGGAACTTTCAACTTTTCCCAGTGCATACAACCCGTAAGTATTACCCTTACCGTTGGTATTAATTACTTTTGTGTTTGAATATAAATCAACGGCTCCGTATCCGTCCTCGGCAGGTATATGCTTTTCATAATGGTAGATATTTGCCGTACTCGGATCTTTATTGTTGTTGAAAATGCCATAAGCATTACTATCGCCCTGATTTGTTATATCAATTACAGATGTAAGTCTGGCTAATGAGCCTTTTCCAGGCTTATTGCCGATATCGGCAGAATATAATTCTTTATTTCCGAAAAGACCATAAACAACACCATCGCCAACATTGTCAATTGTGATTGTTGCAACAGAACCGATAGAACCTTCATCTTTTTTTCCGTACGAAGCAATTTCATCCATTAATTCTTTTTTAAATTCTGCCCTTTTTTCTTCCAGTTGTTCTTCGCTTGGAAATACCTGACCGTTAGGTGTAGAGTGTTTTTGTACATATTCTTCTTCCCATAAGTCTAATTTTTCTTGCACCAGACTTTCTACAAAATCTGGATTGTCTTCATAATATTGAGGGGTTATAAATACTATAGAAGTATTTAGGTTTATGTAATTATTATAAATTTTTTCGGCATTGTTCGAATATAGCCCGTATATATCAGAATCGCTTACATTTTTAATATTGATATTTGCATCAGTTACTACAAACACTGTTTCTTTTTGAGATTTTGAATAATCTTGGAAAAAGTTCGCAAAAAGGCTCTTATCTAATATGTAATGGTGAGGAGTTTTATCCGAATCGTAAAACAAGCCATAAACCTCGACAAATTTGGTATTATCTACTGTTACACTACCTACGGAATTAAAGTTATCATTTAAACTATTACCGGTAACTTTGGGCGATTTTCTGACACAGTCTTCGCTTCCGCCCTCTCTACCATATCCTTCTCTGCATACATCACAAGTTATACCATCATAACCTTCGGGGCATTTACAGACGTCTCCTACTTGTTCACCTCTAACGCATACTAAATTTTTATGACAAGTACTTGTATTGTGAAACCCATAACCTTCATCACAAGTAGAGCAGTTAGAACCTGCATATCCCTCATAACATGCGCAAACATTTGCTTCTTTATAATAGCCGTGAACACAATTAGTATCGCTGCTTGAACCACCGCCACCTCCGCCGCCAAATGCTAAAGCGGCTCCGGCGCCTGCTGCTATAACGCCTGTGCCGATTAATAATTTGTTTTTTAAACTCATCGATTTGGTCAGATGCTTGGCATTAGTAGCGGTATCCATATTTTTGATAGGTTGTTTATATGCTACTTCTCGTATAAAATCACTATATCCGCTAATTTCCCAAGTGCAAGGATGATTAATGTTCGCCCCTAAACGAGCAAATGTCTTAAACGCTGTCTTATCTCTTCTTTTAGCAGCAACACATAAACCGGTATCACCCTTATGGTTTGTAGAATCAATATATAAACCTCTTGAAATGGCATTATTAAGAACTGCCAAATTTTCACTTTTTGCCAATGAATAAAGTGTATCAAAATTTTGCGGAGACAAATTGTTTGCATTTGACGTATTATTAACTGCCATTAAAATGCTGACGGTTAATAAACCAAAACGAAGATGTTTTAATAACATTTTTATTCCTTTTAAAATTTAACTTGTTCCTAATTGTACTATTACATTTGTAAAAATGCAGTTAATAAAAATTAAAAAAATACATATATTTCAACGCGCTTTTTCACTTTTATATTCGAAGAGTTATTTACACAAATTAAATGTGTCTTGAGCAATAACAAGTTCTTCATTGGTCGGAATAACATACACTTTTATCTTGCTGTCGTTTGCCGAAATTTCAACAAATTGTGCACGTTTCTTATTATTTTCATCATTAATT
>JAZRHJ010000103.1:0-7780 GCA_045644695.1 Alphaproteobacteria bacterium
TATCTTTGTAATAACTATGCCCAAAATCAAAACAAGCATAGTTTTTTATCATCATAAAAAATCTTTCATACCAAGGTTTATCAAATCCGAATTGTTTTTCCAGTTCCTTAATTAAATCTTCGGGCACACCTTGTGACCCTCTATATTGTGTTTGCGTATTTGCTTTTTTCACATTTGCCGTAGCGGTAAACTGCGCTTTAGAGTCTACATTCATACCCTGATATTTTGCCAACATATATTCAACCGGACCGCCGGGGGCAAGTTGTATAATTGCAAAATTAATCGATAAAATGCCTAATAAGGTAAGCGGTATTAAAAGCAGTCTTTTAATTATATAATTTCGCATTATTTTGCCTCCAAACTTTTATCCCACCATAAAAACGGCTGATAACCAATTTTCAAATTAGTATCCGGTATGCCAAATTTGTTACGATACCCTACCCGATTTACTCCAGAATACCACTGAAAAATTAGGTAATATTCATCTAATAATACTCGGTCCAATGCTTTTAATGATGCCACATATTCGGTTTTGGTTTGGGCGGTTATAACCTTTTCTATTAATGCATCTACCACTTCATTTTTAATGCCCATAATGTTATATGAGCCTTTAACGTCGGCCGATTTTGAACCGAACATTTCTTTTAATTCGTTTCCGGGCATTTTACTTATACGATACGACATAATTGCTACATCAAACTCAAAATTATCCATGCGATTTTTAAAAATATTAACTTCCAGTGTTCTGAATTTTGCCTCAATACCTATCTTTTTCAAATTAGCAATAAACGGCAATATAACTCTTGTAAATGCCGAACCGTTTGCTGAATTGCTCAAAATTTCAAACTCTAGCGGTTCACCGGTTTTTAAGTTTGTCATTTTGCCGTTAACAAAATCAAACCCGGCTTCCTTTAACAATTTAACCGCCAATTTAAGATTATCTCTCAGTTTTTGATGAGTGGAGTTATCAGGCAATGAAAATTCGGTGTTAAATACGCTTTCATTAAGTTTATCTCTAAACTCGTTTAAAATTTCCAATTCTTTCTCTTTGGGCAAACCGTATGCCGACATTGAAGAGTTGGTAAAATAACTGTTTAAGCGCTTATATTGATTGTAAAATAACTTATTATTGGCCCATTCAAAGTTAAAAGCCAAATCTATCGCTTTGCGCACACGTTTATCCTTAAACTTTTCTTTGCGTAAATTAAAGGCAAAATGTTGCAATATGGCAGGGTCATTATTTTCAAAAGATTTTTTTATAACCTGATTTTGCTTTACCTGTTCATTGTCATAACCGGTTGCCCAAATTTTTGCAATATATTCTTCTCTAACATCAATATTTCCGGCAAACAAGGCCTGCAAAGTTACGGTTGTGTCTTGATAATAATCTATACGAATTTCATCAAAATTAAAATGTCCTACCCTAGTCGGCAAATTTTTTGCCCAATAATTTTTATCACGTTCAAGCACAATATATTTACCCGCTTCAAACTTTTTAATTTTATATGGGCCGTTTCCGAGCGGAATTTCCAATGTCGGTTTTGAAAAATCTTTATCTTGCCAATATGCCGCCGAAAACACATTTAATTGCGACAATATTAACGGCAGTTCTTTGTTATTTGTACCTTTCTTAAAATGAAATCTGACATGGTTTTCGCTTAACTTTTCAATGTAATCAACATCAGAATAATATACCTTATAAATTGGCGCACCTTTTTGAGTTATAGCATTAAAACTAAAAATTATATCATCGGCCACAATTTTTGTTCCGTCGGCAAAGCGAGCGTTTTCATCAATAATAAAACCTACATAACTGTCGGTATATTCAAACTCTTTGGCAATTAGCGGATATACTGTTGCATAGTCATCTATCGGCGAATAGCCTAAACTGTCCCAAATTAAACCGGCAACCGTTCCGGAAGCAGAGCCCTTAAAAATAAACGGATTAAAACTGTCAAAACCACCATATTCTGGCATAACAAGTTTTCCGCCTTTTGGGGCAAATTCATTCACATATTCAAAATGTGAAAAACCATCTTCATATTTTGGCATATTATAAAGAGATATGTTCTTTTCAGCCGCATTTGCAGATACATAAAGCAAGCAAATAAACGCTATAATACTATTTTTTATAATTGTTTTCATTAACCCAACCGCCAAACGGATATGCAAAATTATTTTCTTCCGACACTTTTTTATTTTCAGCCATTTCAGGTTTTATATCTTCTTTTTCATCACTTTCAACATACGTTTCGTTTTCCGTTAATGATATATCAAGACGCGGTACAAAATCGTCGTCTTTAGTATCGTCAAAAACTATCGGCTCTTTTTTAACAACATCGGTATCGGCATTGCTAGTATAGTTTTGATGCTGTTCCGAGGGAGTATTCATACTCTTTTCCAAAGCGGCAAAAAAGTCATCATCTTGAGTATTATCAGATACAATAAACGGATTTGACCTATCTTCCGAGGCCATCTTCTTAAACGGATTTATTTTTTTCCACAAAGAAACACTTGGTTCAACTCGCTCAGGTTCTTTCATTTCCAAAATGCGCGGCGAAACATCAACCGTTTCTTCTTTTTCTTCAACCATATGTTCTTGTTCATAAGAAACTCCGACATTATCGACAACCGGCGCCAAAACAGAATATGCCTTCCCCATTACACCGGTTTCTAAAATCGTAATAAACACTCTGTCTCTGTCATGCTTTTCAAGCAATGCGCTTAAATTTTGATATCGATAGCAAAATTCTAATACCGTACCCTTAAAAATTTCGTCCTTTTGCGATTTTTCGGTTAAATATTTTACAAAATCGGTATGCGTTTTTGAGGTTTCGACCAATCGCTTTGCAATGGCCCATCTTTCACCGTTTTTAACTCTTGCCCACAATTGTTCCATCTGCATTGATGATGCCGCATTGCACCTTTGCACAATATCAGCCAAAATTTCGTTCATATCATCAACAAAAACATCAAACTTATTAACCACAAAACCATCTTTAATTTCGTGTTCGGCATCAAGCATAACTCTAACCACTAAATCGGTATAATCTTGATTTTTTTTCATCTGATTAAAAAGTTGTGATAATTTTTTTTCAATCCCGTAAATATTTTTATATTGGCTTATCATTCCAAAAATTTGCCATATTGCCCAAACCGGTGCAATAATAAGCCCAATGTATAAAGCCACTTCAGAGGTTGCAACCGAACTTAAATCATTACCGCCTAACTTGGAGAGCACATATAAAACCATATATATAACCCAAGTTAAAGTAGAAAATACGGATATAAAAAATAAAATCGCTATCAATTATCCACTCCATCAGTAAAAGAATTTTTTTTATAATATTTAAGTTTATGGCTGTTTTCAATGAAAATAATTATATCTTTGACAAGAAAAATTAACAGATAATAAAAAATAGTGATGAATTTTTTTTAAAATGATGTTATTAGTGTTTTGTATTTAATTTTAATATGAGGAAAATATGGCAACCGATAATGAAAAAGTTGTTTTAGATTTTGAAAAAAACATTGTCGAAATTGAAGAAAAACTTGAACATCTTAAAACTTTGACAAGAGATGAAGATATTGATATAAAAGCCGAAATTAACCGTCTTGAACAAAAATTAAGCAAGTCATTGGCATCTGTATATCAAAATTTATCCGCATGGCAAAAAGCACAAATAGCACGCCACCCCAACAGGCCCCATTGTTTAGACTATATCAATACCCTTATTGATGATTTTGTTTTACTTTGCGGTGACCGATGCTTTGGCGATGACGAAGCAATGCTCGCCGGTATAGGCAAATTTGACGGTGTTTCGGTTGTTGTTATCGGACAAGAAAAAGGAAATAATATCGAAACCCGCATGAAACACAATTTTGGTATGGCAAAACCTGAAGGGTATCGCAAGGCTCAAAGATTAATGGATATGGCATCAAGATTTAATATGCCTATATTGTCTTTTGTTGATACTGCAGGCGCATACCCTGGTGTCGATGCCGAAGCCAGAGGTCAAGCACAAGCAATTGCATCATCAATTGAAAAATGTTTTCAAGTTAAATCTCCGATAATTTCAACCATTATCGGCGAAGGAGGTTCCGGTGGGGCAATTGCAATTGCAACCGCTAACACAATTTTAATGTTAGAGCATTCAATTTATTCGGTAATTTCACCCGAAGGTTGCGCTTCAATTTTATGGCGCAGTGCCGACAAAACCAAAGAAGCAACCGAAGCCCTAAAACTTACCGCACAAGATTTAAAATCTTTTGGCATTATCGATGAAATTGTTGCAGAGCCAATTGGTGGCGCACACAGAAACCCGCAAACTGTGTATGAAAATTTGCGCAAAGCCATTCAACAACATTTAAATAAATTGGTATCACTAACCGGCGAAGAATTAAAACAACAACGAACTGATAAATTTTTAAAAATGGGTCGCTATCTCGAAAAAAAATAAAATATGACAATTTTTAAAACAAAAAAAGAGGAAAAAACAACCTCTTTTTTTTATAATCAAGACGCTTTTATAATAAATGAAAAATATTAAAAATCAAGCACTTTATTTACTTTATACAATAAATAAAACTCTTGATTTTCCTTATTTTTTTTGATATTATAAAAGCATAAAAGGTTGGCTGTCTTACACGTATTATTCCGCATGGTCTATCCGAGCCAACGTTAATATTTTAGGGAGCCGTCACTGTTCAGATCGTGGTCTGATTATATAGCACCCACCTTGCCAAAGCGGTTCGATATGAAATGTAATAAACGGTAAGATGGCTTAACATAAACTTTTAGCACTCAACTTAGGTTGAGTGCTTTTTCGTGTGCTTTAATATAACAATATTGTTTGTTCCAACTCTTGTATAGCACTAATATAAACACTTTTCTTAAAATCTATTATCCTTTCAACCGCTTCTTTAGGTTCTACCCACTCATACGCCTTAAATTCAGGCTCTTTGGTATTTAAATCGATTTCATCATCATGCCCGTAAAAATATAACAGGTTCCAATATATTTCTTGCCCGTCATATTTCTTGCCAATTCCTTTAGAGTTTTTTAATACATAATCGGGAAAGTCATATTTCATACCATAAGATAGTGTCTTAACACTATCAACCGAAGAAATTGAGGTTTCTTCTTTTAGTTCTCTCAAAGCCGCATTTAATGGTTGTTCATCAGGTTCAACCCCACCTTGCGGAAACTGCCAATTTAACCCTTTAGCATCATTGCGAGCGCAAATTAACACTTTTTTATCTTTGTTAAAAACAATAATACCGGCACATTTTCGATATTGCTTCATTATTTAGCCTCTGCTTGTAAAGTTTGCAAACCGTCTTTATACAATGATAGGGCTTTAACCAAATCCAGTGCACGCAAAAGTTGATAATCTTCTATTTGTTCTTTTTTATCTTTTTCTTCATTTTCCTGCTTCTTATCATTTTCCTGTTTTTTATCTTGCTTTGCATCTTCTTCATTTTTTAATGCTCCGCTTAATTCAGCTTCGGTTAAATTTAATCCGTATCTTTCTAACGTTTCAATTTTTGCCGGTTTAACAACAATGTCAGGTTCTATTCCCTTTGCTTGAATTGAACGCCCGGATGGGGTATAATATCTGGCGGTTGTAATACGCATTGCCCCATATCCGCCAAGAGGAATAACCGTTTGAACAGAGCCTTTGCCAAATGTTTTTTCACCCAAAACAATAGCCCTTTTATGATCTTGCAATGCACCAGCCAAAATTTCAGAGGCCGAAGCAGAACCCTCATTTACAACAATAACTATCGGCAACCCGCTTAATATATCACCTTCTCTTGCCGTAAATTTAACTGTATCCTCATCATTTCTGGAACGAGTAGACACAATTTCACCCTTATCTAAAAACAAATCAGTTACATTAACAGCCTGATCTAACAACCCGCCAGGATTATTTCTGACATCAATAACTACACCCTTAAATTTATCACCCAATTCTTTTTTTGCATCCTCAATTGCTTTAGTAATATTTTTATCATTTTCTTCGGCAAAAGACGAAATGCGAATATACAAAACATCATCATTTTTAATTTCGGTTTTCACCGATTGAATTTTAATTTCTTGTCTTGTAATGGTAACATCAAAAGGTTTTTCATGAGCGCGCCTTATCGATAATTTAATTTTTGTTCCGATTTTACCACGCATTTTACTAACTGCTTCATTTAAATTGAGACCTATAACCGTTTCTCCATCAATATGTGTAATATAGTCACCGGCCTTAATACCGGCTTTATATGCCGGAGTATCATCAATTGGCGAAACAACCTTTACCAATCCGTTATCCATGGTAACTTCAATTCCTAAACCGCCAAATTTGCCTTTGGTTTGTTCGTTCATATATTTAAAACTTTCGGCATCAAGATAACTGCTGTGCGGATCTAATGATGTAAGCATCCCATTAATTGCCGATTCAATGAGTTTTTTATCGGCAGTTTCTTCAACATAACTTACTTTTGTACGCTCCATCACTTCACCAAACAAATTAAGCAGTTCGTAAGTATTAACCTCTTCTTTTTTATCTTCTTTTTTAGCTTCGGCATAAGCCAAATTAGCACTTAAAAATGCAACCGATAACATTAAAACTATTTTCTTTATCATTTTTTCTTCCTTAAATATATTATTTTTCAAACCATGGCTCCGGATTTATCGGATTTTGATCTTTTCTTATTTCAATATAAAGTTTAGCATTTTCACCATCAGGCATAATACCCACCGGCTCACCGGCTAAAAGCATTTGTCCAGTCTGAACATCAATAGCCTCCAAACCGGCTAAAAGCGATACATATCCTTTTGAGTGGTCGATAATAATTAAGTTACCATACCCCTTAAATGGGCCGGAAAATATAACTGAACCATCATAAGGAGCAATAACTTGAGCACTTGCTCTTGTTTTGATAACAATTCCTTTTGAGGTAACGCCTTTTGATAATTCATTACCATAAAATGTTATAATTTCACCTCTTGCCGGACGAGATAAACGCCCTTTGGCAGAAGCAAAATTTATCATATTTTGTGAAAATTGTTGTACTTTAACATCTTCCATATAATCTTGATTATCTTCTTCAACATAAGAAGTACCTGTTTCATCAAAAAGCCCCTTGCTTTTACCTTCTTTTATCCTTTTGATTTGTTCTTCTTGTAGTTTTTTAAATGCTTCTTGTTCACGTTTTTTTGCCGCTTTTTTAATTTCGGCAGAACGACGTTTTTTCAATTCTTCATCTTTTTCCAGTTTTTCAACCAACTCTTTTAAATCTGCCGCTTCCAAAGCCAATTTTTGTGCCTGATTTTTAAGTGCTAAACTTTCGGTTTCTACCTGTTTCCTAATAGAACTTTTTTGTTCTGCCATTTTTTTCAATTCTTTTTGTTGGCTAAGCATTTTATTTTTCTGTGTTTCTAAATTTTCCAATGCCGAATTAACTTTCTTTCGCTGATTTTCAAGTGTTTCCACATCATGCTTTAATTTATCGGCATGTTTATAAACATAAGGAACCGTCTCCCTCATTAAAATTGCGCTTTGTATAATTTCGACAGGGGTTAATGGCTGAACAATCAATGTTTCGCTGGGATACAGCGCTAAATTTTGCATAGAAGCCAAAATATATGTCAAATTTTTATGTTCTTTATTAAAGTCTTGTTCCAAAACTTCTAACTTGCTTTCTAGCTCTTCAAGTTCTTTTTCCATTTTGGTAGTTTTTTCTTCATCAGTCTGAATTTTTTTCGCCGCTTGTATCATTTGTTTAT
>JAZRHJ010000104.1:0-3337 GCA_045644695.1 Alphaproteobacteria bacterium
TTATTTTTGCTCCTATAATGGTTTGACAAGTAGCATTATATGTTTGTAAATCCTTAACATTATAGTAACCATAATTGTTGTTTTTACAATAGATTATATAAAATCCAGAAAATCAAATCTTGAAAACACATATACAGAATCAATTGCTGAAAATTATGAACCAGAAAATGAATATTCAGATGAAGAACCGATAGTTGAAGATTATGAAGCAACAACTGAATATTCAGATGAAGAAGCAATAGTTGAAGATTATGAAGCAACAACTGAATATATGAATGAAGAACCGGAAGTTGAAGATTATGAACCAATAAATGAATATTCAGATGAAGAATCAATAGTTGAAGATTACGAAATAGAAAATGAAGAAGAAAATAAAACAGAAAAAGAAATAATTATAGAAAACAATATCAAAAATGTAGAAATATTAGAATATTATCTAACAGATGATAATAGGCTAACATATGGCATTATTAAAAATAATAATTTATATTACGCATTAAAGATTAGCATAGAGGGAGAGATTTATAACAAAGATGGTATAAAAATTGGACATCCATCTTGTTCTATTATAGAAATAGATAATAATGGAGGAATATCTTCGTTTAGTTGTAGTAACCTTTACGCTTCGATGTATGGCGATATACACAAAATAAATTTAAGAATACTCCTATATGAAAGCATTTGGACATATGACAATTCTCTAAAACAGAAATTGCAAGATTAATGGGATGCACTTGGACCACACTTCATAGATACATCAATGAATATATAATAATAAAAAAACCATAGATTGCTCTATGGTTCTTTTATGTTAAAGGATTTTCAACACCTAATGATAGGTTCAACTGTGATATATCTTTTAATCCCATATTGTTGATTTTACATTTTTTAGAAATATCTGCTCCATAATAGATTAAAATTGATGATAAATAAATCCAATCATTATATGTTGCTATCATCAAGGGTGTGATGCCTAATTGATTTGGAATATCTGGATCAACACCATTTTCCAATAAATATAAAACAATATCTTCTACTCCTCTTTTACAAGCAATATAATTCATCAATTATGGGGCAATTGATAAGGTATTGAATTATAGTGAAAATTCTTATGAACTTTTTAAAAGTTCGAGAATTGAAGAAAAAAGAAGAATTTTAAAAAATGTATTCTTGAACTTTTTTATAGATGGAAAAAATCCTTTAATTTCAATGTATAAACACTACAACCTCCTGTCAAAAATAGGAGGTTGTCAAGATTGGTGCTCTGAAAAGAAACGCTAAGTAAAAAAGCAAGCAACCTTGCTTTTTTATCTGCAAGTTCTTTGTAACATCTTAATGAGCAAGGAAAGTGTTAACGACCACAGCGAATTTAGATGCCTAAGCCATAGTCCTTTTAGGTTACCAAAAAAAATCTCCCGAAAGGGAGTTTTTATTGGTGCTCTGAAAAGGACTTGAACCTTCACGGGAGTTCTCCCACAAGTACCTGAAACTTGCGCGTCTACCAATTCCGCCACCAGAGCATAACATCAATACCTTAATAGGCATTTTTTCAAAAACTGTCAACCAATTTTTTAAAAAACTCCATAAGAATACAAAATTAATATCAACCCTAAAGCAACACGATAAATTACAAATGGCAAAAATGTAAATTTTTTTAGCCATTTCATCATAAAAAATATAACCAACAACGATGCTATAAACGAATATCCGACAGCATCAAAAGTTTCATACACTTCTAAAATTGCCGATTTTTTCCAAAGTCTGAATGTCTCAAGCGCCCCTGCCGCCGCAATTGTCGGAACAGATAACAACATAGAAAATTTTGCCGCTTCGCTCCTGTTTATACCTAAAAATCTTGCCATGGTGATAGTAACACCCGAACGGCTTGTCCCCGGAATCAAAGCCAAGCACTGCGCCAAACCTATTAATATAGCCTCTTTTAAACCGATATTTTCCGTTGTTTTATTATTTTTGCCAATTTTATCGGCATAAAACAAAACCAAACCATAAAACAAAATGGTCCACCCTACAACTTTTGCACTACGCAACCATTCCATACCCAAATTACGCAACAAAAACCCTAATATTAAGGCAGGAATTGAGGCAATAATAATCATATATGCCAGTTTATTGTTTTTATCGGAAAAATTAGGCAATAAAAAGTTTTGAAATAAACTTTTAAGCATTTTTGTTATGTCTTCATAAAAATATATTAAAACCGCCAACAAAGATCCTATATGCAAAGCAATATCAACTGCCAAACCTTGATCGTTAAAAGATGAAAACTCTGCAAATAAAATTAAGTGTCCCGACGAACTGACCGGTAAAAACTCTGTTAAACCTTGTACAATTGCCAAACAAACAGTTTGCATAACAGACATATCTTTTTATTCCTTCTTCAAAATTGTACAACTGTTAAAATTATTTTCTAATAGCGAATGTGGCCTGAAACGTACGCTTTTGACGGTTGCCCCCCAATGCAAATGCGGACCTGTTGCACGCCCTGTTGCTCCAACCAAGCCTATCACATCACCTTTTTTTACAAAATCGCCTACATTTACTAAAGTTTTACTTAAATGAGCATAGATGGTTTGTAAATTTTGCCCATGATCAATAATTATCATATTGCCCGAATAAAAATAATTTCCACCGGCAAGCAAAACCTTTCCGTCACCGGAAGCAAAAATTTTGCTACCGCTAGCAGCAGCAATATCCGTTCCGTTATGAGGGCTTTTAGGTATAGAATTAAAAATACGCTGATTTCCGAAATGTCCACTTATTCTACCATTTAGAGGTAATATAAAACCGTTTTTCCAATTCTGTGCCAAATTATCGCTTAAGGCGAGAGCATTTTTCACATCGTTTTTTTCTCGTAAAATTTCAATTTCATCTTTTTGTGACGGAGTAACTTTATTTTGTGCAACACCCTTAATACTTTGCACATCCCAATCGTGTTTCTTAATTTGTATATTATATTTTTTCGATACATTATTTTTATAAACAACTTCCAAAACAGAATTTATTTTTTCATCTCTTGCAACAGCAATTAAAAAATCACCTTTATCATTTATCGAAAAATTGGTGCCGTTAAAAACCACTCCAATAGCATTTTTTGCCGTTCCGAACAGCAATTCACCTTGTTCTAATTTTCCGCAAAGTTGAACATCTTGTGCAAAAGCATTAAAACAAAACGACAGACTATAAATCAAACAAATCAAACTGCTCCGCATCTCTGTTCTCCACAACTTTTGTTTTAACAATACCGTCAACAAAGCGAATATTTAACTCACCACTTCTTTTAGCATGAGATGTATCGTATAAAGTCTTAAAATGCCTA
>JAZRHJ010000105.1:0-1378 GCA_045644695.1 Alphaproteobacteria bacterium
ATCCGTTTTTCTTGTCTGATGCCTGAATAACTTTTCCGGATGATGCGGCTTGAATTGGTGCACCTTTCTCCGCAGCTATATCAAGTCCTGTATGAAATGCGATCTCCCCTGTAAATGGGTCAGGTCGATCACCAAAATCAGAGGTGAGATAACCGTCTATCGGGAACAACAATTCTAATCCACCTTCTACAGCACCACTAGTTCCACTACCCATTTCAATATGGCGCATAACAGACTTTGTCGTAATCTCTTCATTAACAATCTTGTTTGAAATGAGAACACCGTTTTCAATAATAACCTTGCTTTGCACCCTTTTCACACCATGAATTCCCTCTTGCACAATTCTCTTAGCGCCGGGCGCAAGTTCACTATTACGACTATAATAAGTCATATACGGTATATTTTCATCAACCGATTGCAAACACTCAATTCTATAATTGAATCGTTCCTCAAAAGCAGCATATAACCCACTGTACGAACCACTAGTAATAATATCTTCAGTTAACATACATACTCTATTAACGTCAACCTTGTTTGATATTACAACATCACATTTATCATAGTTTGCATTAATATCTTCGCTTAAAGTGATGCGATCGTTTTTGAAATCAAGCATAGCGTTATCAAAAACTTCGGTGCTGGCTACTGCCATAATATACTCATTATCAATAAAAACATGATAGCCGTATTCAATAGTTTCAGCAGCCAAAACGACGGTATCTCTAAACTCGTCCTTATCCATACATTTTAAGAAAATATTACCAATTTTTATTTTCTCAATCCCAAATAAATCTAAATCTTCAATTACTTTATTATTACCACTAAATTCTGATTTAATACTTAACAATGTTGCATCAGCCATCTCGGCGTTACGTAAAAATCCAAGGCTATAACCTTTATAAGTTAAAATAAAATAATCGGTTGTGGCACTTAAAATCACAAAAACTGACACCACTATTGCAACAAGGCAACCAAGCCATGCAAATACCCAACGTAATTTAATTGCTTTAAGGTACGGCATAGCAATAGTTTTTATGTATTTAATTGTCTCGGAAAGGTTATTAAAAGAGTGCTTTAAAAACGGAATAAGTCGCATAAAAAATGCCTTTAAACCGCAAAAACAATAAAGTAAAGCGCTTTTTAAAACCGGTAGAAAATCTTTCATTTGTTCTCCTAAACAATACTAAAGTTAACTAATATAGTATAGTATAAAATAAGAACTTTGTCAAATTAAAAAAGAAAAACAGATGACCGAAATCATCTGTTTTTATAACTAATTATTAACAAGTAAACCGCCAAGTCTTATATTGGTGTTTTCTGTAAATTCAATAACAACGGTATGTTTACCTTCACTTAAATTATGTTCCATCATAAATAC
>JAZRHJ010000106.1:0-1553 GCA_045644695.1 Alphaproteobacteria bacterium
TGATGTATATAATGCCTGTATTCTACTTTTAGTTGTAATTTATTGGAGTTTACAAATGACAAAATTAACAAATAAGGTTATTTCTCTTTTTGACAGAAAAACAAGTATGCGTCTTGCATCATCCGAATGGACTGCCGTTGACGATATTTGTAAAAAAGAGCAAATAAAACGTAAACAACTTTTGGAAATTATTGCATCAAATAAAGACCCGAAAATAGGACTTACATGTTCTGTCAGACTTTTTACCATTATTTATATGCATAATTTTCTTAAAGAACATCATTCTTATACTGTTGTAAACGCAAAATCAGCAGATAATAAACATAAAAAAATTTATCAAACTATCGAGTGTATGTCCTAATCTTTTGTTCTATTGTTTTTTTATTGTGAAGGCATAGTTATAAATCAAGAGGTGTAATATGAAAAATCTTATTGTTTTTATAACTTTGCTTTCTTTTAATGCTAATGCTCAATTGCCGACCGTTGTTTACGGACAGTCGCAGTTACCCGATGGTAAAAAAGACAGTGTATTGCTCATACAACCGGAAAATGCACCTAACCCTTTAGGAAACCCCATTGTCGATAGCAACATCACTACCTCTCAAAATGAGGCAAACCCGATTAATGCTTCCAAGCAAAATAAACCTCAAATATCTAATGAGAACTTAAATCAAATTAATCAAATATCAATGCAAAATCCGCCACCTTTTTCGGAAACACCGCAAGAGTTAAATAACAAAATTGAAAACACCTTATATCAGGGCGGAAACAGAATTTATGACATTCAATCATATCCTATTAAAGATATTGATAAAATTACAGAACCGAATATTAACCCGACAATTACGGATTACCCTGATTATTAAACCCTTTTATACTCAAAAAAAACAGGTTTTCTACCTTCTCGTATTGCTTTTTGCTGATATTTTGTTTTTACCCAATCAGAAGGTTCATTTCTCCAATCAGATGATGTTTTTGCCGTCCATTTAAAGTCATTACAACAATGCATTGTTCTTAATGTCCATGCTTTGTACACTTTATGATCGGTTGCTATTCTTAATATGCCACCTTTTTTTATTATACGTGCCAATTCTTTTAAATTTTCCGGATTAACAAACCTGCGGTCAGCATGCCTTTTTTTAGGCCATGGGTCCGGAAACAGTAAAAACACTCTATCTACAAAACCATCGGGAATTTTGCTAAACAATAATCTGGCATCATCATCGAAAACTCTAATATTATCCTCTCTATTTTGGGTTAATGAAAACTTTTCCGGTAAATCATTGCCGTCTTTAATACCTGTAATCAGTGTCAATAAATTTGCAACTCCGTTTTGAAAAACCTCAATTCCTATAAACCCTATATTCGGATTATTTAATGCTTGTCCGGCTAAGTGTACACCATCACCGAAGCCTATTTCCAAATTAACTTTTTCAACAGGTTTTCCAAACATTGTATTTTTATCAAAAACCGTACTTTCATCAATTTTAATTATCGGTAAAAATTTATCCAATAATGTGCTTTTGGTTTTTCTTATAATACGACCTTTTCGG
>JAZRHJ010000107.1:0-6344 GCA_045644695.1 Alphaproteobacteria bacterium
ATTTTTTACCGGTAAATACAAATACGGGTTTGTTTGTTCCGCACGCTTCACAACACATGGATACAGAATCTCCCGTAACGACAATGTTGTCTGCGCAAGCCAAATATCCCATATAAGGATTTTCTTTTTTTTCACCCCATAAAAAAGTATGAGCAGGAATATCTTTTAATGTTTCCATAATTGCTTTTTCGGCTTTTTCACCTGTTCTTCTGGAAGTTGTAATTAAGATTGAGCCGCCATATTGTTCTTTTAATGTGCGAATTTTATTGCTTAAATCAATTGCGTTATCAAGTGAAAAATCTTTCTTTTTGATGGCACCGCCTACAATTACGGCTGTTAAAGGTTTGGGTAAGTGTTCAAATACTTTTGCCCATTTTTCTTGTGCTTCTTGTAAAACGGTAGCATTAATTCGATGAGGTGCTCCCACTATATAGTGCATATTAGAGTATGATTTTTTATTTTTATCGTGCTCGGGAACCAAAACCAAATCAAACTCTTTCAGTCCGGTTTTTCCGGGATGCATAAGTTGAATAATTTTAGTGTTTTTATTTTGCTTTTTTATATATCTTGCAATTGGAACCGTTCGACGACTGATTGATAATACTATATCAGGGAAAGGAGCAATAATTTGCTTTTTACTCTCAGGTGTGATACCTACCAAAGTTTTTCCTCTTAAAAAATTAGGAAGTCCGGAAAGTTTGGTGTATTCAAGGTTTTTTTCAATAATCTCGTATTTATCCGTATCAAGACAACTGATAACACCGCGTGCTTGTCCTACGCTCCCCATACGACTGTCTAATAGCATCCATAATTTTTTTTTCATAAAAAAGTTCTTTCTTTAAATTTAGAATTGGTTTATTATATTATAAATTACAATAAGGTCAAGGGGAATTGTTATGCTAATCAAAATCAGTTTTTTGCTATTATTATCATTTATATTTATACAACCTGTTTGTGCGCAATCGTCATCACAAAAAGATGCCGCATATATAGCGACATTAAAAGCTGTTGCAGATATTAAAATTAATGATGAAGAAAATATAAAACAAATGGAACAACTTCGCAATGATAAGCAATTTAACAAAAAATTGAATAATATGATTAGCCATTTAAATAATTCAAGATCACAGGACGATAAAAATAGACGTATTTATAAAATATTAATAGATGCAGGAAGAAGAATTTATAATGAATTAAATTAATCATTGTTTAATTATCAATTAGTATAATGTATTGATTTTAATTAATCGGGAAATGTTCTTATGAAAAATTTATATGTACTTTTGATGTTTTTACTTATCGGAGCCTGTTCTTCCGCACAAGTAAAAGAAAATGATGGTATTTTAATTTCAGATAACGAATATGTTGATGATGCGTCCAGATATCGTCAAAATATTGCAATTAAGGATAAAGGCGATACTTTTATTACTTATGAATATAAAGATGTTCGTATAGATGAATTAGCGCCTTTAGCAATTAAATATTGTGAAAAAAATGCCAGTGATAAGTATGCTCATTTAAGAGAAATTGTGCTTTATAGAAACCATTTACGCAGGGCAACATTCGATTGCTTGAATCTTGCAATGGAAAAATAAAAAAACTATATTATTTTTATTAGTGAAAATAGTTTTTTAAGGATGGAATATGGGAAAAAATTTATACGATATTTTAGGTGTTGCAAAATCGGCAAGTAGTACGGATATAAAATCGGCTTATCGTAAATTAGCAAGAAAATACCATCCTGATTTAAATAAAGATGATAAAAATGCAGCAGAAAAATTTAAAGAAGCATCACTTGCTTATGAAATTTTGGGCGATGAAGAAAAACGAAAAAAATATGACAATAATGAAATAGATGCCGACGGCAAACCAACAGGATTCAGTGCCGGATTTGGAAATTCTGATCCTTTTGGAAACGGTTTTAAAAAATCTTATTCAGGAGCAAATCCTTTCGGAAGTAATGGTTTTGATTTTTCTTCAATTTTTACTGATGACATTTTTGCTAATTTTTCATCAGCAAGTAGCAATAGCGGTTTTGGAAAGAGAGAAGGAGAAGATGTATCTTATAGTACAAAGATAAGTTTTTTAGATGCTGTGAAAGGTATTACAAAAAAAATTGTCATAAATGGAAAAAATATAAATTTGAAAATTCCGGCAGGCACTAAAGATGGGCAAATTTTGCGGTTAAGAGGTTTGGGAAAACAAAATTTTAAAACCGGATTATTTGGCGATGCTTTGATTACGATAAAAGTTACATCCCATCCATATTTTAAAGCAGATGGTATGGATATTTTACTGGAATTACCCATAAGCATTAAAGACGCCATATTAGGTGCAAAAATTGATGTCCCTACAATTAAAGGTAATGTAACTCTTACTGTTCCGCCATACTCTTCTAGCGGAGATAAGTTAAGGTTGCGAAAAAGAGGAATAGGTGATATAGGTGATGAAATTGTTACCTTAAAAATTGTTGCTCCTAGAACTCCGTGCAAATATTTGGAAAAAATATTGTCAGAACTAAATTTTCCGGTTGATAGGAATTTTTAAATGAAATTTGAGAACTTGCAAAATTTTGAATGGTTGAATGAACCTGAAAATGTTATTTTTTCCGATATGGAAATGAAAATTGTTGCTAAAGCACAAACAGATTTTTGGCAGAGTAAACATCATAATTTTGCAAAAGATAACGGACATTTGTTTTTTTTTCGTACCAAGAATGATTTTAATTTAATTGTGCATTGGAAGGCAGAAAAATGTGCTAGTTTTAATCAGTGCGGAATTATGATACGAATTGATGATAAAAATTGGTTTAAAGCATCATTAATGTATCAAAATTGTCAAGAAGCAGAAGTTGGAAGTTGTGTTACAATCAGAGGACATTCTGATTGGGCAGGGGTTATGCTTGAAAATGAGCCCTCGCAAATATGGTACAAACTGGTACGTAAAAATGATGATTTTATGGTATACTATTCTTTAGATGGGGCTAGTTATACCAGATTACGTCAATTTTATTTAGATACTCTCGGTAATGAGTTAAAAGCCGGAGCATATATATGCTCACCTCAAGAAAATTCTTTTGAGGCTGTTTTAGAAAATATTGAAATAACCTTTTAGAGCTTATTTTGCATAAGGGTTGTCAGATTTTCTTACCGTTATGCGAATCGGTACTCCGCCTAAATTAAACGTATCTCTTAAACTGTTTACCAAATATCTTAAATATGAATCGGGCAACCCTTCGGGATTGCTTGAAAATATATAAAATGATGGCGGACGAGTTTTGGCTTGAGTTATATATTTTAATTTTATGCGGCGCTTGTTTTTACCGAGCGGAGGTGTATTTTGTTCTTGTACATCTGAAAACCACTTATTAAGCGGTGCGGTAGGAATACGGATATTCCATCTGTCGTAAACCTTAAAAACAGCACCCATCAATTTATCAAGCCCTTCTTTTTTTAGCGCCGATATTGTAACCGTCGGGATACCCGTTACTTGCGTTAATGATGTTTGCAGTTTGTCATTTAGTTTTGATAATGCTTCAGAACGTTTTGCTATATCCCATTTGTTAATGGCAATTACTAAGGCTCTTCCTTCATCTATAACTTGTCTTGCAATTGTCAAATCTTGTTTGTCAAGCACGGCGTCGGCATCAAGCACCAAAACTACTACTTGAGCCATAAATGCCGCGTGTTTGGTACTGGCTGCTGACATTTTCTCAAGCGAATCGACAATTTTTGCCTGCTTTCTTAAACCGGCGGTATCAACTAAATTAATTTTTCGTCCGTTCCACTCCCATTTATTGGTTATAGCATCTCTTGTAATGCCGGCTTCGGGACCTGTTAACATTCTTTCATCTTGTAAAAGTGCATTTACAAGCGTAGATTTTCCGACATTCGGCCGTCCGACAATTGCTAATTGTATGGGCTTATCTTGTTCTTGCTCTTGCGACTGTTTATCTTCATTATTGTAATTATACTCTTTTAATGCGGTGTATAAACTATCTATACCAATTCCGTGTTCGGCAGAAAAAACTATGGGATCACCAAGTCCGAGTTTATAGGCCTCATATATGCTGTTTTCTTGTGCTTTTCCTTCACATTTATTTGCTAATAATATTACGGGTTTGTGGCTTTCTCTTACTAAATTTGCAAAGGTTTCATCGTATGGATGAACTCCGCTTCTTGCATCAATCATAAACAAACAAACATCAGCCTCATTTATGGCAATTGATGTTTGTTTGAACATACGATTTTCTATATTGTCTTGAGTTGAATATTCAAAACCTGCGGTATCAACAATTTCAATATTTAAATCATTTATTTTTGCGAAGGCCTCTTTTCTGTCACGCGTTACCCCCGGTGTATCATGAACAATAGCCAGTTTTCTGCCGACAAGTCGATTAAATAGTGTCGATTTTCCGACATTTGGCCTTCCTACGATTGCAACTTTTAATACCATTTTGTTGTCCTTATTTATACATTATTATATCAGCATCAGAGTTTGTAAAAATAATACTGTTTTGTGCGCTTATCGGTGAAAATGGCAAGTCATTACCAATATCAAATGTGCGTTCAATTACACCGTTAACGGAAGATACTACATATATTGTTCCGTTAGATGCGCTAACCAATAATTTGTTATTTATCATTATTGGGCCTGTTAAATAAATTTCAGAGCGGTCTTTAATGTCATATTCGGTAAGCAATTTTATATTAAATATTATTTTTCCGGTGTTTTTTTCCAAACATATAATTTCATTGTTGTTTGATAATATATAAATATAATCGCCGGCAACATATGGTGTGTTAACCGAGCCTATTTCTTGTGACCAAACAGTTTCGCCGCTGTTATAATCAATTGCGGCCAACATATCATTATTACCGACAGCATAAACAAAATTTTCATCAATTACGGGCGAGGCTTTAATAGCATTAATATTTGTAGTAGAATGTCCACGTTTATTGTTAACCAGTGAAGCGCTCCATAACGGATAACCTAAACTTGCTTTAAATGCTTCTATTTGTCCGTTTGAAAAACCTGCTACAATAATATCTTTTTCTGTTGAACAAGCAGGTGTAGCACCTCCGGCAAGAACCGTGTCTTCAAAAGGTGTTGTATATTTAAAAATTTCCGAACCGTTGTTGGTATCCAGTACAAAGAGTTTATTATCAAGTGTTTGCACAATCAGCTTATCGCCACAAACACTTGGGGCTGTTCTGATTGGGGTGCTAATTTCTGTTTGCCATAATTTTTTGCCTGTTTTTGCATCGAAAGAAACAATACTTCCGAAACCGGTTAATGCAAAAATATTTTTCGTATCAGATGCTAATCCGACACCGTTTAATCCGTTTTTTGCCAAATTTTTGTTATTGGGTTTAATTTTTTTCTTGCATATTTTTTGACAGTTTTTTATATCAAAAGCGCTAACAGTTCCTTTTACATCTTGTGTATAAACAATGCCGTCGATGAAAAGCGGTTGAGAAAGTAAGAGGTTTCTTTTATCGGAGCCTTTACCGAAATTGGCACTCCAGATTTTTTTCATATCATCATTACCGCTCAAATTACCTATAACGTGATACGAATTAGCACCATTTTGCATCCATGATGAAATAGTGTTTATGGAAGGAATAGCCGAAATACTTTTATTTGAAATATTATCATAACTATATTTCGAATCTATAATAGAAATACGTTTTCCCGTCGGTAAATCTTTTTTATCGTTAAATAACGAGCAGGAACATAAAACACCTATACAACAAACAATACCAATTTTTTTGATGCTATTTGAAAACATATTATCTCCTATTATGATATTTTAACCGCCGGTTGTTCCGGCGGTTTGTGTTTTTTTATAATTTTTATATTTCACTTAAAGCCGAAAGCATATCTTGAATGCGATTTTTGAAATTTTCCGATAAATTTTCGTTTTGTAACATTTCGTTGTAAATATCTCTTGCTTGATTAAAATTGCCTTCTTTAATAGATAACATTGCTAACATTTCTTGGGCTAAAGGTGACCATGTATTTTGCTCTTTTACAATAGGTTCTAACAATGCTCTAACCTCTGATGCTGGAGCAGTATCAATCTTATATGTCGCTAATTTTAATGTTGCTAAATGGTGTATGCGCGGATTTAGTGCTTCATTTTTAAGAATAGCTTCTAACATATTGAAAGCATCCTCGGATTTATTTTGTTCAAATAAAATATCGGCAATTTGCATGCGCGCCAATTGGCTGTATATTCCGTAATTACCGGCAGCAATTTTTTCAAGCGCTTTAATAGAGCCATCATAGTTACCGCTTTGAATAACTGCCGAAATATATGCTTCAGTTCTGTCTTGAAGTTG
>JAZRHJ010000108.1:0-3345 GCA_045644695.1 Alphaproteobacteria bacterium
GTTCGCTATTGATTTTAAAATTAATTATTAATATTTCCGTTAAAAACAATTAAAAGTTTATGTATCACGAATTTTAAAATAGTCATCCCCCTTTGATTCACAAAGGGGGATTGTGCTATTCGGATAACGTAATTTCCGAAACAGGCTTGAATAAACGAACATTAAACTTATGGCGCTTATTAACCACGGTGTCATTATACCAAGTTTTAAATGCGTCAAGCGGTTTATATGGAACACCTAACTCATACAAAATCGGAAGTAAATTACTATCGTCATTATTTAGTTGATTATAAATCCAACATGCTTCTTCGGTTTCGATAAATCTCCATCCATCGTGCTGTAATGTCAAGGCTTCAGCATATGACACATTTGTAGCCTCGTCTTTTATACGCATCAAATAATATGGGGTGTTAGGATTTGCAGCCTTAGGTTTCTGACCAACCTGAATAGCATAAATTTGGTCAAAACGATGAGCATATATGCATTTATGATATTCTAGGGTGCCATCTTCATTTTTGTAACAAATAATGCGATTTGTTACAATTTTATCGGTTTTTGAAGTGTGCTTTTTGACAACTTCGTTCCAATCGCCATGCTCTTTTTCATTAAGCATTTCTATCCATTCTTGAGCTTCCTCTCGGGTAAGTCCTAACTTTTCCAGAGCCATAATTGTGTTTTTCTTCATAATTATTAAATGATAAAATAGTAAATTGATAATAAAAAATGTCCGTTCATTATATATATAAACAATCTATTGTCAATTGTTATTTTTTACAATAGTGGCTTAAAATTAAAATATGATATTTTTAAAATAAGATTATTTTTTATATGCGGCTCGTTTTATCCGGTCATTAATTGCTAAACCTAAACCTGTTTCCGGAATTGGTGACATGGCAATTTTTTCATACTTATTTTGAGCATCGGCAATTCGCATATATGCAAATAAATTTGCCGCTGCTTCACATAAATCGCCTTTAGTACTCAAATTCAGGTTTGCATCAGCAACATCTCCGAAACCAATTAAAAATTCATTTTCCTCTCTGGAAATTGCATTTATCCTAAAACTATGTGTTGGTGCATAATGTTTAAGCATTTGCCCAGGAGATGAAGGCATATTCGGATTTCCGTCAGATGTTAAAACTTTTTGATTTAAGAATTCTTCCAAATTTTCTTTTGATACCCCCCCTGCTCTAAGCATCACGATATCATTACCGGTCAAATCTATAATGGTAGATTCAACACCTACTTTACATCGCCCTCCATCGATAATCATATCAACATTATTACCTAAACTTTCATATACATGTTGTGCGGTTGTAGGGCTTATGGTTTGCGATTTATTAGCAGAAGGTGCAACAATCGGAACACCGCTTTTTTTTATTAAGTCAAGTGCAACTTGATGATTTGGCATTCGCACAGTTACGGTTTTAAGTCCGGCACATGCCAAATCAAGCGCCGGATTTTCATCTATTCGAGGTAATACAAATGTTAATGGGCCAGGCCAAAATTTTTTTGCCAATGCAAAAACTCGCTCATCAGTTTTAGCGTAAGTTTTCAAAAAATCAACCTCAGCAATATGAGAGATAAGCGGATTAAATGATGGCCGGGATTTTGCCGCAAAAATACCAGCAACTGCACTAGCATTATATGCATTAGCCCCAAGTCCGTAAACTGTTTCAGTAGGAAACGCCACCAAGCCACCTTCTAATATTATTTTAGCGGCCATATTTATTGTATCTGAAGAGTTAGAAAAAATATTAGTCATTGTTTATAGGTGCAAAATACTGTTAAGAGCAAACGCTAATTCGTTGCTTAAAAAAGTTTCTAACACAACTGTTGAAACCCTGTCAATAAGTTTATATGTGTTTTCTTTATTATCATAAATTAAATAAGTGCTATCATCATATCCTAATATTGCTACATCTGTCGAAGCATTATTGTTAGCATTATATTCAATAATATTTAATCGATTATCATCAAGCGGCGGAATACCTAAAATACCACAATCTGCAGCGCTTATTCCGTTATAATTTTTTAAAAACTCGATATATTCTTTAGGCAAAAAAGGACAACCTTTTTTTACTAGTTCTTTTTGCGTTTTAATTATATCAATTGTTTGTAAAGATTCTTCTTTGTGGCAAGAGCAACTACTATTAATGTATTTTAATAATTCTATCACTTTTCAATTTCCCTCATTTTCTTTAAATAATTTTTTTTAGTTTTATTAATTTTTCCGCTTGCATATTTAGAACGTAAGTTTTTAGCAATATTATTAACATCAAAATCATCCGATGACTGTTTTGTATCAAACTGCACTCTTCTGTTTCTTTTTAATTCTTCCAAACAATCTTCATAAGAAACTAAATATTTTTGATCTTCGATTTCTTTTTCTTGAATTTCTTCATAATCATTCCAATTAACTGAAATTTTGTCATCAGAGTTAAATCCGGCCATGAAAGATAGATAAGTATCCTCAAATTCCATTCGGCATCGATACGCTTCTTTGCCCTCTTGAACAACTAATTTATCGTAACCATGCAAGACAATCTGATGAATATTACTATCAACTAATAAATAATTGTTCCTATAATTTACTTGTGCTAAACATGGCAGCCTTCCACTTTCACTTACGGCAACTTTGTGGTGCACTTCAAATGACGGAAATTCTGAACTTTTAAGCAAATTTAACTTTTCATCGCGTGCTGCTATAAGCATACCTTGATCATGCCTAAATAAATAATCAACCAAATCTTGAGGAATTCGATCACCAACATCATAATCTTTTACCGGAATTTTGGCTTTTTCTAAATCGATTAAAGTTTTTTCCGTAAAATGAGTTTCGGTAATAATGATATGAGAAGCATCGGTAGTTCCGTAAGATTTCATGGCATTTATCAATGAATAAATGTATCTTCTGTCATAACCGTGCGCATCTAATATATCGTAAATAACATCACCTTTGGCTCTTGCCAATTCTTTCACAAAAGCGTTTCTTTCACTGTCGCCTTCAGTAAAAGACACTTTGTGCTCGTTTTCTTTTCTAAAAGCCTTAAATATTATATCGGAAAAATCCTTAATACCCATAACGTTCAAAATATATGGATCGACATTATTGTTTGATAAATATTCTTTAATTTGAGGTTCTATTTTTCTAAAATTTTTAAATTGACGAAAAACTTTCCACATAGGAGCATTTTCTAAGTCGTAATCATTAGGAGAAAGTCTTTCATCAAGAGGATGTCTTAATATATCTTTATAAAAACTACTCAATTGATGGCTTGGTCTATAATCCACCGTACCGTAGCAGTCCATTCTTATTATGTGGTGTTCATCAGCACTTAAAGG
>JAZRHJ010000109.1:0-2948 GCA_045644695.1 Alphaproteobacteria bacterium
ACCTCGTTTTTATGAAGCAACCGACGGAGAAATTTTAATTGATGGCATTAATATAAAAGATTATTCATTAGAATCATTAAGAAATAACATTGCAGTTGTTTTCCAAGATAATTTCTTATTCTCCGGCACTATAAAAGACAATATATTATACGGAAAACCCGATGCAACCGATGACGAAATTAATAATGTACTTAAAATGGTATATTTAGACGATTTTGTTAAAGGTTTGGAAAATGGTTTAGAGACCGAAATAGGTGAAAGAGGAACACTTTTATCCGGAGGACAAAAACAACGATTGGCAATTGCTCGCGCATTAATTAAAAATGCACCTATTGTAATTTTAGATGAAGCGACTTCGGCTCTCGATAATAAATCTGAAGCAGTTGTTCAAAAAGCCATTGAAAACTTAATGAAAAGTCGAACAGTATTTATAATTGCACACCGTTTATCAACAGTTAAAAATGCCGATAAAATTATCGTTATGAACGACGGCGAAATTGTTGAACAGGGGACTCATGAAGAACTGTTAAATATGCAATCAGGAGCATATCAAGTGCTATATAATGCACAATTTAAAAATAAATAAAGTTTATTGCAAAACGCCGCTTAATGGGAAAAGTGCCTGTTTAGGGCTGATATGTTGTGTCATAACTGCATTAAACACCGGATACATGTGCTCGCACTCATTAACGGCAATAGATATAATTTCATTAATTTTGTCTTCAAAATTATTTTCATAAGTGCGCAAAATTATCGAATGTTTAAAAATTGGCATTTTATGTTCACTCCAATATGAAAAATGACCAAGCCACATATTTTCATTTACCATCGCCAACAATTCAAATACTTTGCTCAAATCCGAAATTTCGATATTAATATTCATCAAACAAGAAAGGTGCAAACATTTAAGATGCTCTTCCCAAGCAAAGAAAAGCAACATATTATTCCATTTACCCTCAATTTCAACAACAACTTCATTTATATTTCTGCGCTCAAATTCTACCGATTTGCTGTTAAAAATCATTTCAACAGCATCAATTGGATTATATGAATCTTCAAATTGCGAAGCAATTAACATAAAAAGCACCTTTGCATGAAAATAAATTAACAATAGTTACATTAACCTTGTCGAGTCGTTTTTAACAATAATGTTTAAAAAGTTTTCCACTAAATATATTTTTTGCAAAAAAAAAAATATATAATATATGTAAAAACAATGCTTTATTTTTTTTATGAAAAAAAAATTATTTTATATGTGGATTATATTATTTTTTTTAATATAGTTTTAAGCAATTAGGTAATTTGTTTTTTTGTAAGGATAAAATTATATGACAGGAATAGCATATCCGGATATATCTCCGATTATATTTTCCATTGGCCCTCTAGCAATCAGATGGTATTCAATGGCGTATCTGTTCGGCATAGTTGCTGCATGGTTTTTAACCTCAAAAAATATAAAAAAACACAATATTGCCATTACTAAATCACAATTGGAAGATTTGGTTTTTTATGTCACATTAGGCATTATATTAGGCGGGCGTATCGGTTACGTATTATTTTACGGAACAGATATTTTCTTAAATAACCCTTTGGAAATTTTTGCCGTATGGCACGGAGGAATGTCCTTTCATGGAGGTATTTTAGGCGTTATATTTAGTGTATACTTATTTTCCAAAAAAATAAATTATCCCTTTTTACAAATAACCGATTTAGTAGCTTTATATACGCCAATAGGCATATTCTGCGGCAGATTGGCAAATTTTGCCAATGATGAACTTTGGGGGCGAATAACCGATGTTCCTTGGGCGGTTAAATTTCCGAATGGTGGCTACCTTCCTCGCCACCCGTCCCAAATTTATGAGGCTCTAACCGAGGGAGTTTTAATTTTTATCATTATAAACATATTATGGCAAAAAGCATCGATTCGCAAAAATCATGGTTTTGTATCAGGAGTATTCTTATTTTTGTATGGTCTTTGCAGAGTATTCATGGAACAATTTAGAGAGCCTGACGAGCAACTAGGATTTATATTTATGAAAATAACGATGGGACAAATTCTTTCCGCGCCATTTTTAATATTAGGCATTTGGCTAATGTTACGCAACTTAAAAAAGATTAAAAATTAACCCATAGACGTCATATTTTGCGTAAATTTATATGTTCGTTGTACTGCTTCGCAAGCACGCATCAGCACGGCTTGAGCATCAGCATCACTACGTTTTTTTTCTGAAACTCCGGAAGAAATCGTTAACTTAACTAAGTGGTTAGAATTTAAGACAAATTCAGAAACCGCTATTGATCTTCGTATATTTTCCAAATATTCAAAGCAAGTTTTTTTATCCTCATTATTAAAAATTAAGACAAATTCATCATCGTTATATCTGTATATATCTGCGCCTATCGATGCTTCTTTTATCTTATTTGCAAGCATTTTTATCAAATTTTCAAGTTGTCTTTTCTTAAATACTTTGGACAATTTTGCATAATCGTCAATACATATCATTGCCAAACTATATTTTAACGGAAAATCTTTAGAATGTCTTAAATAAGTATTTTTACTGTATACACCGGTCAGATAATCGTAAAAATATCGATATAAATGCGTATAAACCTCAGAAACAAGCATTATAAGCGTTGCCAATAAAAAGTACAAACTCAAAGCAAATTCCGATTCGCTATTAAATATGCCTAATCCGCAAGCAAGAAAAGAAAAGAATAAACCATAATTTTTAACACCCGAAAACAAGCTGACATAGGTCATGTAGAGCAAAATCAAAAGTAACCATACAGCTATAACCGATATTTTATAAATTGATGTAAATTCTTTGCTTATAAAAAGTTGCGAATGTTCAATTAAAAAACACTCTAACAACAAAATACATAATAAATAAAAATCATATTTTTTTTCATTAACAAAGAAAAAATAAAAAACACAAACCAACCAATTT
>JAZRHJ010000110.1:0-1522 GCA_045644695.1 Alphaproteobacteria bacterium
CTTTATATTAATTTTATCAGCAATATTTTGTATTTTTTTGCGCAAATTAACATCATATGCATTGCTCAAATCTACAAATCTGGGACCATATTTTTCGTCATTTGCACCAAGCAACGGATTTTTACCGCTAAAATTAATATGGTCATTAATCAGCATTAAACTTCCGGCCGGCATATCAACATTTAATGAGCCTGCGGCATTTGTAACAATTAAATTTTTCACGCCTATTTCTTTGAAAGCACACATAACATTTTTAATAAGTTCCGGATTATGTCCTTCATAAAGATGAAAACGTCCTTGCATACATACAACTTCTTGTTTCCCCAATTTTCCGACAACCAATTGGCCGGCATGTCCGGATACACTGCTTTTGGGAAAAGCTACTTTTTCGTATTCTATAATAAGCTTATTTTCTATTTCGTCGGCAAGTGAGCCTAAACCAGAACCTAAAATGAGTAATGTTTCCGGTTTTTTACCCTTTAATTCGTTCAACAAATTGTTTTTTAATATATCAATCATTTTTTAACTCCTTTTCATCAAATGCTAAAGGCAATAAATCTGAAATATAATATGTTTTCTTAATTGAAGTTAGGTCTGCCAAATGAACTTTTGTATTTTCATCGGAAAATTCAAAAATGCGTTGTAAACACGCTCCGCAAGGAGTTATCAAACGCTCCGATTTTGCAACTATGACTATATCTGAAATAAGCCGGTCACCATTTGCGTTCATACTGGCAATTGCGCCCGCTTCAGCGCATGTACCGCAAGGATATGAAACATTTTCGACATTACAACCTATGTACATATTGCCATTAGAAGAAAGTATTGCTGCACCTACCTTAAACATAGAATATGGAGCATAAGCATTCTCCCTTGCTTCCAAGGCTTTTTTAAAAAGTGTATTAATATCTGACATTTTCTGTGTCCTTAATTAAAAAACTGTTGATTTATGTTTATTATACTATACAGTATATTAATATTTGGCAAAGACTTTTTAAATTTATAACAGGAGATTTAAACGTGTTCAAAAAAATATTTTTCACACTGATTATACTTGCAGTATTGGCATTTGGTGGTTTATCTGCTTACGTTTCCACTATTGATTGGAACAAGCACAAAAATAAAATTGCTGAACAGTTTGAAGAAATTTCAGGAAAGAAGGTTGTTTTTGATGGTCCTGTTTCGTTGTCTTTTTTCCCTTCTCCTAATTTGTCTGCCAAAGATATTAAAATTTTTAACAGAACCGGTGAAAACACAACTCAACCTTTGGCCGTAATTAAAGAAATGGTTACCGAATTAGCATGGCTTCCGCTTCTTCAAGGTCATTTTACCATTAATAACATGTCATTGTTTAATGCTGATATATTAATTGAGTTTTTGCCAAACGGAAAACTTAACTGGTATTCGGAAATAAGTGATTTTCAAAGAACAAAACTTGACAGCGTTGAAATTGCCCTTAACAGTGTATTGTTAAAAGATGCCAATGTTCAAATATTAAATGAAGGTTTAGGAATTGATGTTA
>JAZRHJ010000111.1:0-1412 GCA_045644695.1 Alphaproteobacteria bacterium
AAAATATCATAAATAATCCTGATATGCCCAAAGGACTAAAATTTGCTAAACTTACAAACGCATATAAAATTATTGAACCACAAGTATTGTTAAATGACTTGCAATCATTGCTACAAATTCGATCTTCTGATAAAAATAAAAAAATATTATTGGAAGACATAAGAAAATTGTTACCTGATGATGTTAAGACTTTTTTTGATGAAAGGAGCCAAAGGCCATATAATTTTTCACAATTGCCATATAGCAATTTTATAGTAAACAATATGGAAGAATATATAAAAAGTGCCCCTAAAGAAGAATATCAAAACATTTTAGATTTTCTTCTTTTACACAGACAGCATGTTTATAGCGCGGGCAAAGAAAAACTATGGTCTGCATTTTTGGAAAATGAACAATTTTCAGCAATATTAAAAGAAAAAATAAATAAAACACAATTGTTGCCGTCATCTGAAGATGAATGGAATTTCATAAATCTTTTAGAGGATAATAATTCTAATTTTGAACTTATATCTATAATTAATAATTTGCATTCGGTAACCGAGGAAAAACTTGCCGAACACATATTAAACGGAGGCAGCCTAAATTCATTTGAAGCCCCGTTTACCAAACAAATAGGTCAGATATGCGGTTTCAGCACCGGCAAATTTTCAAAAGAAGAACTTGAAAAAAGCCTAAATCAAACAAGAAACAAAGATGTTTTCAAGCCATCTTTTTTACAAGAAGCATACATGCTATATTATTCATATGGCGCATTAAAAGACGGATACGAATTAGACCTTAACAATACTTGTTGCACAAACATTGCCGGACTTAGAATAGAGGCTATGAAACAGATTTTTAATAATTATTTAAAAGATAGCGACACTTATAATGTTCATGAATCTGAAAAAGAACATTTACTGGAACAACTTAAAGGCATAAATTTTGTTTATGATACGGTTTATCAAAAATTAGCCGAACAGGTACACAATAAGCAAAATTGGTCCGATTACAACATGAGCGCCGTATTTTACAGCGTATTACACAATTCTGATGAATCTGGAACAAAAGAATTTTCAACTATCTTAAAAAATAAAGAATTTTTAGATATGTGTTTAAGCGGTTACAGCATAGATAAAGAAAGGTTTAGTGCTATTTTAGCGCTTGGACATATTGTTAATGAAAGCACTTTAACTTCTGAAAACGATAAAATAAAAGAACAAATTTTTCCTGTTATATCATCTGTTTTTTCAAGAGAAGATTTAAGCATATACAAAAAAACATCAACATTACACAATTTATCATACTATAAAATTTTTAAAAGTGATAATTCCGATTATTATAATATCTTAATCGGATCTGACGGTAAATCAGGTTTATTAAAAGAAATAAGCCAAGCAGACTATGCTACACAAGAAAAATGCTATATACTA
>JAZRHJ010000112.1:0-6924 GCA_045644695.1 Alphaproteobacteria bacterium
AAATGTTGCAGATTTATCAAAACTTGTTTATGCTAATGCCAAGGAGTTTGTCAAAAATGGATAATAATCGTTTTATGAGAACTAAAGCATTGTTAGGTAGCGAAGCAATGGATAAAATCAGACACTCAAAGGTTATGATTGTTGGTTTGGGCGCTGTCGGAGGATATTCGCTTGAAGCAATAGCAAGAGCAGGGGTCGGCCATTTAATATTAGTTGATTTTGACACGTTTGACGAAACAAATATAAATCGTCAAATATTGGCTTTAAGTTCTACTATCGGTAAAAAGAAAACAGATGTGGCAAAAGAAAGGGTGGAACAAATAAACCCTGATTGTGTGGTTGAAATTGTTGAGTGCTTTGTTGATGGCTCAAATATTAAACAGATATTGTCTTATAAGCCCGATTTTGTAATTGATGCAATTGATAGTATAAAATCTAAATGCGAATTAATTAAAGCCCTAATAGATGAAAATATTGAATTTATATCATCTATGGGGGCGGCGCTTAAAACCGATGCCGATACAATTAAAATTACAACATTAGATAAGACAAGTAATTGTTCTATGGCAAGAGTCATGCGGCAAAATTTGAAAAAAATGGGAATGGATATTAAAAAAGTAAATTGTGTTTTTTCAAATGAACAATGCGCATTGCCCGAAACAGCAATAGTGCCAACACAAAAAGGGAGAAAACAAATTTTAGGTTCTCTTCCAACCATTACAGCTATTTTTGGTTTAATGATGGCTAATTATGTGATTGGCAAAATTAGCCGATAACCAATCGCTAGGCGTCTTTTCTTGCTTCAATGATTTCTATTACGGCATCAATTTCTTGTTGAGCAGTCATGTCTGATGTGTCAATAATGATGGCGTCTTGAGCCGGTTTAAGAGGGGCAGAAGACCTTTTAGAATCGCGCTCGTCACGAGCAAGCATATCGTTTAGGACTTGTTCATAAGTTGTCTTAATGCCTTTTTGAACAAATTCATTATATCTTCTTCTTGCTCTTACTTCTGAAGATGCTGTAACAAACAACTTAATATCAGCATTGGGGCAAACGACCGTTCCTGTATCTCGTCCGTCATAAATTACACCATTTGCAGGTGTCCCATCAGCAAAAACCGGTGAAAGAGCAAAGTCTTGTTGCATTTTCAAAAGTGCCGCTCTTACTTTTGGTAATGCCGATACTTTAGATGCTGCACTTCCTCCAATATCAGAGCGAAAATCAGGGTGTTTTGACAGTTTTATCATTTTTTCAAAAGTGAGTTCTTTTGCAATTTTTTCAGCGATATCTTCGTTTTGAACATCAAGATTTTTTAACACCATGTCTAACCCGACGGCACGATATATCATACCTGTGTCAAAATATGCCATTTTGTAGTGTTTGGATAAATAGGCAGATAAAGTACCTTTGCCAGCCGCTGCCGGACCATCAATTGTAATAATCATATTTTTTTCCGTAATTTTAATTAATGTTATTTATTCTTTAACACATATTTTGTTATTATGCAGTTAATATTTTAGGTTATACAAAGTTTTTTAAGGTGTAAATATTTGAGTAAAAAAAACAGAATACGCATATATATGGATATCCCCATTGAAATGGGACAACAACTTGAGTGTGATGAAAAACAATCACATTATTTATTAAATGTGATGCGTTTGGCTATTGGTGATGAAGTATATGTTTTTAACGGAAAAAATGGCGAATTTTGTTGTGAAATAGAAACTACTCAAAAGAAAAAATGTGTTTTGAGGGTTGTTTCTTTATTTGCTCAATATGAACAGTGTCCTGATATTTGGCTGTTATTTGCGCCAATTAAAAAAGATTGTATGGATTTTGTTATAGAAAAATCTACAGAATTGGGTGTTGTTAAAATATTGCCCGTAATTACCGAATATACGATTAATTCCAACGTTAAGGTGGAACGCATGCAATCTCAAGCAATAGAGGCATCTGAACAATGTCGCCGTCAAGATGTTCCTTTAGTGTGTGAAGCAAAAAAACTTGAGCAAGTTTTGTTAAACTGGGATGAGAATCGCAAAATAATATATTTGGATGAAAGTTTGAAATCTGCTTCGGCAAAATTGCAAATGGTAAAATGTGCTCAAAAAGCAGCAATTTTAGTTGGTCCTGAAGGTGGTTTTTCTGAAAAAGAACTGGAATTTTTAAAATCTTTAGATTATACTTACGGGGTAACGTTGGGAAAAAGAATTTTGAGAGCGGAAACAGCGGTAATTGCCGCTTTATCTTGTTGGCAGGCTTTGGCCGGGGATTGGCAGTAAAATGGGAGAATATATGTGAAAATACTTATTGCTGATGATCATGAGTTGTTTTTAAACGGATTGGAATTTGTTTTGAGTTCCGAGTTTATCGATGCAAAAATCGTTAAAGCCAAAAGTTATGATGACCTTTTTAATGCATTAGATCAACATTCTGACTTTGATTTAATTATCACTGATTTAGCTATGCCCGGCTCAAATTGGAATGAGGCATTAGTTAAAATACATAATCAGTCAAAAGATGTGCCGATTATAATTATTTCGGCTGTTTTTGATAAAGAAATTTTGCAGCAAACAATTGAAATTGGTGTTTCTGGGTATATTCCCAAGTCTTCATCAAATGCGGTTATGTTAAGTGCAATTAATTTGGTTTTGGCCGGTGGTGTGTATATTCCGAAAGAATTGTTGTCTCAACCTACAGCAAATTATGAAGTTTCACAGGAAATTAAAAAATTGCAGGTTTTAAGTGAAGATAAAGTTAAGGTTAATGATAAGAAATTAACACCGAGGCAAATAGATGTGATTAAGGCAATAGGAAAGGGATTGTCAAATAAACTTATTGCCTATGAATTAGGGCTTACGGAAGGAACGGTAAAAGTGCATGTTACGGTTATCTTAAAAATTTTAGGTGTTACCAATAGAACTGCAGCCGTAATAGAAGCTGTTAAACAAGGTTATATTAAAAAAGAAGATGCTTATTTATAATTAAGGAGTTTAAAAATGAAATATAATATGGTTAAAACTTCAAAAGCAACTAAAACTCCGGCGTATATGAAGGTTATATACGGTAAAATTTATGACAATGAGAAACTCTCTCGTTTTCTTGATGATGACAGAATTGTGTCGTTGCTTACTCTCGGACAACAAAAACGCATTGTCGATGATGTAGTTAAAGAAATTAGTACCAACAGTAAAGTTTTGCAAATGGGATGCACTTTTGGACGCCAAATAGAAGCCGTATCGGAAAAAGTTGGCGCATATGGTAAATATGTTATTGCCGATGTTAACGAAAAACAGTTGGAAAGATGTCGAAGCAAAACAATATATCAGAAAATTAAATTTCAATCGCAAAATGTTAGTAAGGCATTTAGTGAAAAATTTGATACGGTTATATGTTATATGTTGTTGCATGAACTTCCTTTAAAAACCAGAGCAAAAGTAATAAATAATGCTCTGGATTGTGTGGAAGAAGGAGGTAAAGTTATTTTTGTAGATTATAATAATCCGGCAAAATGGAATTTGTTGCGATTTATAATTAAACCTTTCAATAGGCTTTATCAGCCTTTTGCCGAAAGTATGTGGAAAAAAAGTATAGACAGTTATGCAGAGTATAGAGAGCATTTTTCGTGGCGTAAAAAAACTTATTTTGGTAAAATGTACCAAAAAACTGTTGCTATAAGGCAAATTCCAAATTATGAAAAACCTGCATCAAAATCCAGTTTTTACTAAAAAATTGTTGATGATATTTAAAATAGAAAAAAAAATATTGCTTTATGACGGATAAAGTAATAAAAGTTATCAAAAGGTTAATTTTTTCGGAGAAGATGAAATATGTTATCAAAAATTATGGGCTTTTTATCTGCAGATATGGCAATCGATTTAGGAACGGCAAATACTTTAGTTTATGTTAGAGGACGAGGTATTGTGTTAAATGAGCCTTCAGTAGTTGCTATTAAAGAATATAATGGTAAAAAGCAAGTTTTGGCTGTTGGTAATGATGCCAAACAAATGCTGGGCAGAACTCCCGGCAACATTAAAGCAATACGTCCGTTAAAAGATGGTGTGATTGCTGATTTTGAAATAGCCGAAGAAATGATTAAATATTTTATCAGAAAAGTACATAATCGCCGTACATTTGCTTCACCGATGATTATTGTTTGCGTTCCTTCCGGTTCAACTGCAGTTGAAAGCAGAGCAATTCAAGAATCTGCCGAAGCAGCAGGCGCAAGAAAGGTTTGGCTAATTGATGAACCGATGGCGGCAGCAATTGGAGCAGGTCTTCCCGTTACCGAACCTACAGGTTCAATGGTAGTAGATATTGGCGGTGGTACAACTGAGGTTGCCGTTTTATCACTTGGGGGTATCGTTTATGCTCGTTCTGTTCGTGTCGGTGGTGATAAAATGGATAGCGCCATTATCTCATATATTAGAAGAACCATGAATTTGTTGGTTGGTGAAAGTTCTGCCGAACGCATTAAAAAAGAAATCGGTTGCGCATGTCCTCCTCTTAAGGGTGAGGGAAGAACAATTGATATTAAAGGGCGCGATTTGTTAAATGGTGTGCCAAAAGAAATTGAAGTTTCCGAAAAGCAAATTGCTGAAGCATTATCAGAACCTGTTGCCGCAATTGTTGAAGCCGTTAAGGTAGCATTGGAAAACACTGCACCGGAATTGGCTGCAGATATAGTAGATAAAGGCATTGTTTTAACAGGTGGAGGTGCATTACTTACAAATTTGGATCAAGTGTTACGTAATGCTACCGGGTTGCCTGTTTCAATTGCTGAAGAGCCTTTGGCTTGTGTTGCTAAAGGAACAGGTAATGCTTTAGACAATTTAGAAAAATTTAAGAGCGTTTTATCTTCAATGTATTAAAGGCGTTGTTTTAGGAGATGGTAATTGAAACGTCGCCGTATACTGTTTATAAAATTAAGTCAATTTAAAATTTTTTACAGAAAAGTTTTAATTGCATTGGTTTTTTTATCCGCTTTGGCTTTTATGATGTTAAGCAAAGCGGATACGTTCGTTTTAAATAAAACAACAGATGTTGTTACTTTAGTCTTAAGCCCTGTAATTAAAATTATGCAAATTCCTAGTGAAATGCTATATTGGGGATATAAAAAAACCAAAGATATTGTTAATGTTTATGATGAAAATATGGCACTTAAACGTGAAAATGCCGATTTGATGATGCTAAAAAATCAGGTTAGGACATTACAAGCCGAAAATAGCATTTTAGCGCAAATGCTTAATTATAAAATTGTACCAGATTCAAGTTTTATTACCGCAAAAGTGGTTGCCGAAGAAGGTGATGGTTTTTCTCATTCGCTTATAGTGTATATAGGTTCTGATAGTAGTGTCCTTAAAAACCAAATTGTTTTAGGCAATGATAGCGTAATCGGTCGAGTAGAATCTGTTATGGGTAAATTTGCACGAGTTATTTTAATTACGGATATTGCTTCTAAAATTCCGGTTATAGTGGAAAGAAGCCGAGAAAGAGCCATATTATCAGGGGATAACAGTTTGTACCCTAAACTTTTATATACAAGTTTAAATGCAGATATACGTCAAGGCGATAGAATTGTTACTTCGGGTGTGGCCGGTGTTTTTCCGGTAGGCCTACCGATAGGCGTTGTTAAAACTATTGACGAAGATGAAATTGAAATTATACCTATAAATGATATAGAGCGATTAGAGTTTGTTAAAATTGTTGATTATGGTATCTTTCAGGATATGGTTAAAATGTCTCAAACAAATGAAGGAAAATGATATGGACGATACATTTTCTTCAGTTCTGATTAACAAACTAAAGCAATCGGTACCGTTAATTTGTACAATATTGCTAATATTGTTAGCCAGCGTGCCTTTAAGAATTCCTTTTTTGAAATTTTTGCGCGCAGATATTGGTATGATTTGTATTTATTTTTGGTCTTTATATCGTCGAGATTTATTAGGACCGATTTCGGTAGCAATTATTGGTTTTGTCACCGATAGTTTAGGTGCTGTTCCTCTGGGTGTAAATATGTTTATTTTTATATTGGTATATGTTTTGGCAATTACATACGGAAGTTTTGTTAATACAAAACCTTTTATTGTCAGTTGGCTTGGTTTTGCCGCTATTTCGGTTATCGGTTTTTTTACTAAGTGGCTGTTAATGTCGGTTTATTATAGTAATTTTTTGTTATTTACGGGGATTTTTGCAGGGCTATTGTCAACAATTTTATTATATCCTCTTATTGCCAGATTAAATGTGTTTATTCAAAATAAATTTCTCGCAAATGAAGAGGTAATTTATGAATAGAGATAATGATAAAGGAAAAGTTTTATTGTCAAGAACAATGCTTATGGCAATTGTAAATTTTCTTTTGTTGTTTCTTTTAATCGGGCGTCTTTATTATTTACAAGTTGTAGATGCTCTTAAATATAAAACATTAGCCGATGAAAACCGAATTTCTACTCAGATGCTTGTTCCCATAAGGGGGACGGTTTTTGATAGAAATGGCACTCTTTTGGCAGGAAATGAACAAAATTTATCGGCAATGATAGTTGCTGAACAAACAGTTAGTGTCGATGAAACGTTACAAGAGTTTAAAAAATATGTTTCATTAAGCCAAAAAGAAGAAGAGAGAATAAAAAAAGAAATTAAAAATCATCGCAAATTTGTACCGATTAAACTTAAAGATAATTTAAGTTGGACCGAAGTTTCTGCATTGCAACTTAATATGTCATCTATGCCAGGTGTTATTATAGATGAAGGGATAAACCGCTTTTATCCGATGGGCGAATATACTGCTCATTTTTTAGGTTATGTAGGAAGTGTTGATGAAAAAGAAAAAAATGATGACCCTTTATTGTCGGTTCCGGGGTTTAAAATCGGTAAGTCGGGATTGGAAAAGGTTTTTGAAGATAAACTTCGAGGTGAAGGCG
>JAZRHJ010000113.1:0-1484 GCA_045644695.1 Alphaproteobacteria bacterium
GACGGCGTGGAAAAACGTTGAAAAAATTAGAAACGCCGGATATCTTACCGATAGTGAAATTTATATAAGCGATGTTACACCCACAATTGAGGGTCCAACAGTAAAAATATAAGGTGAATTAAATGGCAAGTAAACATTATAAAAAGAAGGTAAAAAATAAATATATTTGGCGAAGAATAGCGGCAGTTCTGCTAATGCTTGCTATTATTGCGGGTGTGATTTATGCCGTTAAGGCTTGCGCTAAAAAGCCTGGGGGTAAAGGAGATAACGCTAGTGACAAAAATAATTCAAGCGTTGTATCTGAGCCTAAGGAACCGTACGTTATTGCAAGTGCGTCGATAGGTTCGGCGGGGGATATTATGTGTCACAGCACCCAACTTACACATGCCAAGAAAAGCGACGGCAGTTATTATTTCGACGATTGCTTTGAATATGTAAAACCTTATTTTGAAGGTTATGATTTAATGATTGCTAACCTAGAGGTTACCTTCGGCGGTAAAGAGTTTGGTGCTTTTTCGGGTTATCCTATGTTTAATACGCCCGACAGCATGGCCGATGCAGTTAAATATTCGGGTATCGATACTGTTTTATTTGCCAATAATCACACCTACGATACGGGCTATGCAGGTATGCTTCGCACAATGAAGGTGCTAAAAGAAAAGGGGATGCCTTTTGTAGGTGTTAGGGAAAGTAAGGATGACGTTTTCTGGCAGATAAAAGACGTAAACGGTATCAAAATAGGTATTACTTGTTATACTTATTCAACTACCACGTCATCAGGCAACAAAGCGCTTAACGGCAACGTTATGAAAAGTGAAGCGGGTCCGCTTGTAAACACCTTTACCTACGGCAATCTTGATGCCTTTTATCAAGATGCACGCACCGCTATTTCCGAAATGAAGCAGGCGGGTGCCGATGCTACCTTTATTTATATACATTGGGGTAATGAGTATCAACGCACCCCAAACAGTTACCAAACCAAAATGGCGCAAGAAATTTGCAATATGGGTTATGATGTAATTGTTGGCGGACATCCCCACGTAATTCAGCCATTTGCAACCCTTACGGGTGAAAACGGTAATGAAACCCTTTGTGTATATTCAGCCGGCAACCTTATATCTAACCAACGAGCTAATCTTATGGATAGTGATAATTATAGCGGACACACCGAGGATGGCATGATTTTCTCGGTTAAGTTTGATAAATACAGCGACGGAAAAATTGTTATATCCGACGTTAATATTCAACCACTTTGGGTTGATATGAATAATGCCACAGGCAAACGCATCTACCGAATTGTAGCGCTTGATACAGAGGTTGAAAACTGGAAGGATATCGGTGTTGTAAATATAGGTAATGCCAAGAAATCATACAATCGCACAATGAAACTGGTCGGTGCACCACTTAATGAATTCCGTACAAAAAACGGATGGGCAGAAGTACCGCTTACGGTTAAATAAAATTAAGAAACGGGAGAAAAAACA
>JAZRHJ010000114.1:0-3005 GCA_045644695.1 Alphaproteobacteria bacterium
GAATTAGGCAGTGCCGGAACTATGCCAAGGCCTATGATGCCTTGCATGGGGTCTGCAAAAAGTTTCTTATATGTATCAAGGTCAAACTGCCCTGACCATAAGAAGTTACCCAAAGCGGATAGATTACCGCTTGTGGGGTTATACATGGTAATAAAACCTGTTGCAACGGCTGAAACGGTAGGGAGTTCAGGGATTTCAGTGGGGTCAATAAAATCAAGACCCTCAGAACCTGCCGGAAGATCGCCATCACCACCGCCCTCGGTGCTCGTACCATCTTCACCATAAGGGTTATCTGTGTCATCTTCTTCAATAACATATCCGGGCAATCTCACACCATCAAAGAATGTGAGATAGTTAGACATTGTCAATGCCTCAACATTTCCGTTAGTGCCTGTAAATGTGATCTGTTTAATAACATGATTATTATCAAAAGTAACATCAAAACTGACACGTATACGACATGTCTGTTGTGCATATGCCGTATTTATAGCACCGTTATAAAACATATCATCAGGGCATACATCAAAATAAACAACTGCGTGATTATCCTGGTATAAAGCACGGACATGTGAAAAAGCAAAAGAACCTGAATTGATCCTCAATATAGATACACCTGTTTCAGGTCCCGGTGATGTAGTCATTAAAACACCGGCAGCACAATCATAATTAGAACCGCTATATAATGTATATTCATCACCCAAAGAATTTATTATCTTTGTTGCTTTGGTGAAATTACTGGTTAAAGTAATGGGAGTCTGACAGATCAAATAACTTGGCTGAGGAAGCCCAAGCATATTATATATTGCGATAAGTTCATCAATATCAACCGGCGTGGGGTCACCTGAGTTTTTTACTATATATGTAGGAAGTTTCTTAACGGCTGAATATATGTCCATGCCGAAATTTCTGTTAACAATTGTTTCAGGCGTGGTTTCATTAAGATTTGAATATGTACGTTTAAAGTCACTCGGGTGCTCTTTTACGGCATTAACAAAAGCACTGTTCAAAATAAAAGGGATATCAACCGGGAACTGATTGGTATCAAAATATGCATAAGAATGGACTTTTGCAACTGTCATATATTAACCGCCTTTCAAAGTTTAATAATACTAATATGTGGGTTAAGTCACCTTAACCCACACCAAAGTATCATCAAGCTACAAAGAAAACTACAAACTGCTCGTTTTCATCTCTGATCATACCGGCATCAACCTTACGCCAATAGTTTGTAAACTCGGCCTTGGGGTTGTAATTGCTCGTTGTTCTTTCTTCAAGACATGCGAGCATACAAGCATCATGGTCAAAAGCAACACCGAGAACATGAGAAATGTTGATCTCTTTTGTGCTATCTCCAACGGGCACGGTTACGTGAACGTTACCAACAGAAGACAAAGCAAAATCAGTGCCGGAACCCTGCCAGAACGGTGTATCAATAGCCTTGGGAAGTGCCGTGTACTCGTCATGGAATGTATCGGACTGAAGATATACATCTGCTGCACTCTTGAAGTCAGAGAGCAATACAAGGTGGTTCAAGTCTGCAGGTGTGAACCTGGGCTGACCGCCAATGTTGAACAGTGTTGTGAGTTTCTTCATTCTCGAAACTGTCCTGGAGATCACAAGGGATGCATAACGGATGAACTCGGGATTATACAGGCAGTTATCCTTAGTAAGTGCGTCTGAACCTGTAAGGCCAAACTGTGTGTTATAGAGCTTCAAAAGGTTGATAGCCTTAGTGCCTGTTACACCTGAATAGTCATTGTCATCAACGCTGGGGAACTCAGCAGCGATCGTAGCACCGATAAAAGAATTGATGATACGGGATGCCAGGGCCTCAAGTTTGCACTGCATTGACTTATCGACCATACCCCAAAGCATGGAGATAAAGGCGTTCAGCTGCGTTGCAGAACTGAAAGCACTCTTGACCTGCTTATCAGTTACCGAAAGCGGGATTTCAAACGTTTCACGCTTATCAAAAAACTTGGCCTGTACTTCCGGCTTAGTGAACACATTAGGGTCATAAGATGCACCGTCAGTGAGCTGCCATGATTCATTCTCAACGGCCTCGGGCAAGCCTGCACTGATCTTTTCAAGGACTGCACCATACTCCCAACCGTCACGCAAGATAGCAAGCGTGTTGCCTGTGTACTTTCTGTCAACGAAAATGACACGGCCAATGTGGTCGACAAGGGAACGGACATAGTTATCATAGGAAGTATTGTCAAAAATTGCCTTTCCTGCATCAACAACGTTTGACAAATCTTCATTGATAACATTCTCTAAACCGATCAACTCATGTGTAGTAGTGTTAATGAGTTCAGCAATCTGTTTTACTTCCATAATGTTACCTCTTTCTTTTTAATATATTGATAATGCGATTATATCGCAAATATCCTGAATGAACTTATCAGCGATCTTGTTACGCCAAATCTCAAGATCACTTTCGATCATCTGGGCATTAGTTGTTACGCCAATGTTGCCGTGCTTTCTGATGGTCCTGTCAACGTTGTTTTCGTTGCTCGTTTCCGTTGCAGTGTTGGCAGTTGAAGAACTTTCTTCAGAAGTGCCAATAACTGTATCATGCACGGCAGTGGTGGAATTAAAACCAAACTTATCATTATTGACAGTTGACGAACCACCGCCGGTGCCACTGCTTTCTGTTGATGCATCACCGGTTGATACTGCCTTTTCGTTAAGTGTTTCTGTATAGTCAGTATTCTCAATGGGGTTATACTGAACTGTAAGATCACGATAGATGTTTCGCCATGAAATAGAGTTGACATTCCAAATGATATGAGCTAACTTTGTGAGCTTATCGCCGGTGCAGTGACCATCAGAATCAAGAAAGAACTGCATTTTGTTTGATGCGATCTTATCACCTACTGTCAAGAAAAAATATTCGTCAAATGCTGCCTGGTCAAGACCCTCAAACCATTCGATTTTTGCAATCTCGTTAAAAATGCCGTTGCCGTCAATAGCAGTCGGGAAAATGTCTTTTAATGTCTTAT
>JAZRHJ010000115.1:0-1153 GCA_045644695.1 Alphaproteobacteria bacterium
TTGCATGTTTCAAAATTTTATGAAATTTAGGCAATAACGTATCAATTACCGGAATCATTTCTTCTTGATCAGAGCGTAACAAATGATGATTAGATGCAATCAATCTGGTTTTTACAATTGTCGGAAAATCATTTAATTTTAATAAATGCGCATGTGCACCGGTATTTTGCAACAATCGAGAAACCACCTTTCCATACTCATCGTTACCAACAATACCGATAAAAGTCGTTTGACACCCTAAAGCCATTAAATTTGCCACAACATTACCGGCTCCTCCCAACATTTGTTTTTCATATAACAATTTAAAAATCGGCACTGGCGCTTCCGGCGAAATACGATTGACTGTTCCATATTGAAATTTATCTAACATAATATCGCCTATCACAAGCGCTTTAACTTTACGAAAATGCTGTATATCCACCATCTGCATTAATTTTTCCCTTTGATAATGTTTTGTACTTTTTCAAAAAAAACTTTATTCAAATTGCACGCTTCTTTTAAAAATTCCGGATATGTCCTGGCAATTGCAATATCTTGTTCTAAATCACCGGAATAAACGGTTGGTGAATATTTAAAGCCATCAAACCGTGAGGAAAAAGGATGATACAAAATAACCTTTTTCCCCATCAACAATCCCCAATAAGCACCGTGATATGTATTGGTTATAATCACGTTAGACGAACCAATAAATGAAAAGATATCTTGTTTTTCATCTGTACGATTGCTGATACGTTCATATGATAATGGAATTAGATTTTCTTTATGTTCGACAATACCAATATGTCTTTGAAACGGATATTTCTTATGAACTTTTGGATTTAAACAAGACACGCAAGGACAATAATTATCTTCATACCCTAACCAATCGCGACCACCAAACAAATTAAATCGTTCAAATGCAATCGGTAATTTTTCATCCATATCACCATAATGCGTATTAAATCCAATCCCCCAAGCAATCACATTTACCGGCAAAGATAATAATTGGTTAATCCGTTCATTCCAATCGTCCGTATAATTTAATAATCCGCCTCCGCCCAAAATCACAATATCATCCGCTCCAATGCAAGATAATGGCATATCTTCACGAATATCCATCATAATTTGATTATGTGTTTTTTGATATTTTTGAAATAACGAAATCGGTGTGCAT
>JAZRHJ010000116.1:0-8646 GCA_045644695.1 Alphaproteobacteria bacterium
TTTATTTAAATATATTAAAAATAATAATTGTGCAAATATTATTTTTAATATTGACTTTATTAAAATTAATACATAGATGTATTTATATATTAATTTTAATATAAGGAGTTGAGATGCAAGCAGTCAGTAATATTGGTGATATTGAGTTTGAAATTAAAAAAGCGCTTAAAATATTAAAATCTATGCCGAAAGTGGGGCCGAAAAATGTTAAATCGCATTGGCCAGAATATTTAAATGAAGAACAGGGGGATTTTAATGAGAAAAAAACAGTGCAATATTATAAACCGTTGCCGCAAGAAATAGATGACATGGACGAGGTTTTGGAACAATGGCTAAAATGCATAAATTATGATGAGCGCAATTTGGTTATTATGCGGAGTTCGGGAAACAGTTGGAAATTAATAATGCGCAAATTTAATGCTTCAAGAAGTTATCTTTATGGTCAATATGTAAAAAGTTTGAAAAAAATTTTGCAATATGTGCTTGAAAAACAACAAAAAAGTAATAAAGGATAATTTATGATTTTTTATAAAAAATATCTTCCTTTGTTGCAAATGGATAACAAAAAATATAACACGTTTGTTTTTACAGGGGGGAGAGGCTCGTTAAAAACCGGTCATGTTTGCAGAGCTATATTATGTCAAATGTTAAAATATAAAAAGAGGGTGGCCGTTTTCAGAGAAACAAAAATTTCAACTGAAGAAAGTTTGTACGTCGAATTGAAAAATTTGATAGATACCGAATTTAAGAGCAGGGGGTTTGAATATACCAAAAACCGAATTATACATCTTAAAACAGGCTCCGAATTGTTTTTTATGGGGTTACAAGATAAAAATCAAAACTCGCGAGAAAATTTGAAAGGCTTGGCGCAAGTAGATATTTTAATTATTGATGAAGCGCAAATGATAAGTTATGCCGTCTGGCAAATTTTATTAAAAACCATTCGAAAAGAAGGTGCTGTTTTAATTGCAATTTATAACCGTATTGATGAAGACCTGCCTATTGAAAATGCGCTGTTTTTAGATTATAATAACAAAAAAGCGCCGGCTAAAACATATTTTGTTGAAGTTAATTATCCCGAAATTAAAAAATTTGGCATATTGTCTGATAAATTTATCGAATATGCTGAACTTATCAAAAAAAATAAACCTGATGAATATGAGCGAGATTATCTGAATCAGCCAAAGGGGTATAATGCTGCAAAAGTAGTTAAATATTGGTCAAGTGACAATATAAATGATAAAATCAGATTTGTGCCGGATTTAGATGTATATTGGAGTTTAGATTTTAACGTTAATCCTTTTATGTCGACACTGGCACACTTTGATGGCAAAAAATTTTTCATATTTGATGAATTGGTGCTTAATAATGTGATAACTCAAGATGTTGTTGATGAATTTATAAGGCGCTATCCGCCGGAACTGGTCAATGGAACGGTTCAGATTTGCGGAGATGCTTCGGGAAAATATCGCAAAACACAAAGTCGATATTCTGATTATGCAATTATCGTTAATGCGCTTACAAAAGCCGGTTATCGCTACAAACTAAATTTACGCTCATATAATCCGCCTGTTTTAGCAAGAGTTAATGCATTTAACAAGCAGGTTTATACCGATTTGGGTGAGCGCAATGTTTTAGTTCATCCCAAATGTAAGTGGCTTATTTATAATATGAAAAATTTGAAATTTAAAGAAGGTACTTCGCTTATAGACGAGGCAACACCTTCTCAAATATCAGATGATAATGATAAACTATATTTAGGTCATATATTTGATGCTGTAAGTTACATGGTGGAGTTTTTTAAGCCGGTAATATTGGAAAATAAATATAAATTAAAGTAATCTCATAAGTCAGATTGAAAATAACAATAAAAGATATATTTCAATTTCGTGATCATATTTTACAAGGAGTTAAAGTTATGCATAAATTTTATTATCTTACCGGTGCTATGGTTCTAGTATTAGGCGGATTAGGGATATATTCGTCACAAGCCGGAAACAAAATGATGTCAAATCCTGATGAGGTTGTGGTAATTGAAGAAACGGTATATTCCGTTAGTCCGAAACAAAAAAATATACCTGTAAATAACAATTCCATGAATGTAAATTCTAAAGGTGGTTTTGTACCTCTTCCCGAAGATGCCGGAGTTGAGGTCGCTCCTGTGCCTATGCAAAACAATATGCCAAATCCCAGTTTGGCACAAGAGCCGGTAAAAGAAATTATGGCAGATGAAACTGTTGTTAAAACAAATCAATAAAGTGTTTTAACGCTTAAAAGCATACTTGAATGTGTATAAAATGGAGTAAAACTTTGAGTTTTGCTCTATTTTACATTAATCTATTGCAAATTGATGTTATAAAATGAGGTTAAGAGACATACTATGACAAATAAAAAAAATATAAAGCCTGTGGTTTTACAAGTTTTGCCCGAACTTAATCAAGGTGGGGTAGAGCTTGGAACAATTGAAATAGCGACCGAATTGCAAAAACAAGGTATTAAAAATTTTGTGGCATCGGCCGGGGGACGTATGGCTTATAATTTGGAAAGGGCGAAAATTGAACATTTTACCTTACCTTTAAAAACAAAAAACCCAATCAAATTATGGTTAAATTACAGGCGGTTGGTGAAAATAATAAAAGAAAACGGTGTTAATATTGTTCATGCAAGATCAAGAGCTCCCGCTTGGAGTGCGTATTGGGCAGCAAGGAAAACCGGTGCAAAATATCTTACCACATTTCACGGAACTTATGGTTTAGGACCTAAGGGAATTAAGAAAATTTATAATAAAGTTATGACATATGGCGATTTGGTAATTGCTATATCAAACCATATAAAACAGCACATTTTAAAACACTATAAATGCGATGAAAGCAAAATCAGGCTTATACATCGTTGTGTGAATATGGAAAATTTTGATGTTAATAACATTAGTGCCGAAAGAATGATTAAACTGATGGAAGAGCATCATTTACCTGAAGACAAACCTATTATATTGTTGATAGGGCGCTTAACCAGATGGAAAGGGCAAAAACTGTTGATAGAGGCGCTTGAAAAAATTAAAGAGAAAGAGTTTTTCTGTATTTTTGTGGGAGATGATCAAGGGCGTGATTATTATACTCAAGAGTTAAAACAAGCCATTGCATCAAAAAATATGGAAGGAAGATTTTCGTTTATCAGGCACATTTCAGATGTTCCTGCATTGATGATGATTTCAGATGTCGTTGTATCGGCTTCTGTCGAGCCGGAAGCCTTTGGCCGAATTGCCGCAGAAGGTGAAGCAATGGGGCGTATCGTTGTTGCTTCAAACATTGGCGGTTCTTTAGAAAACTTGGTAGACGGCAAAACGGGTAAGCATTTTGTTTCAGGTGATGCTTCTTCATTGTCAGAAGCGTTAACCTGGGCGTTAGAACTTTCTACTCAAGAACGTGAAGAAATAGGTAAAGCGGCAATTGAATATGTAAAAAATAATTTCACAAAAGAGATTATGTGTAACAAAACTATTGCAGTTTATAATGAATTGGTTAATATGTAAAAGTTACAGTAAATTTAACAACTTATAAAAAGGAAAAAATAATGGTAAAAATTACGTTGCCTGACGGCAGTATCTTAGATATGGCCGGCGACATCAACGGTTATGATGTAGCGGCTAAAATTAGTTCGGGGCTGGCAAAAGCGGCTCTTGCGGTTAAAGTTAATGATGTGTTGCAAGATTTAACAACACCTATCACTACCGATTCGACCGTTACCATTATTACAACAAAAGACAAAGAAGGTTTGCACATATTGCGCCATTCGGCTTCACACGTTATGGCCGAAGCAGTTAAAGAATTGTGGCCAGATGTTCAAGTAACCATTGGTCCTGCTATTGAAAACGGCTTCTATTATGACTTTGCTCGTAAAGAGCCTTTTACGGTGCAAGATTTTGAAAAAATTGAAGCAAAAATGCGTGAAATTGTAAAACGTGATGAAAAAGTTGAACGTTTTGTATTAGAACGTAATGAGGCAATTAAGTTTTTTGAAAATATGGGTGAATATTATAAAGCAGAAATAATTAATGATTTACCTGAAACCGAAACTATATCTCTTTATAAACAGGGTAATTTTACAGATTTGTGTCGTGGTCCGCATGTTCCTTCAACGGGTAAAATTGGTGATGCTTTCAAAATAATGAAAGTGGCCGGTGCGTATTGGCGCGGTAATTCTGATAATGAGATGTTACAACGTATTTATGCTACTGCCTGGGCAGATAAAAAAGATTTGAAAGCATATTTGGATATGCTTGAAGAGGCAGCAAAACGAGACCACCGTAAGTTAGGTCGAGAGATGGATTTGTTCCATTTTGAACATGAATATGCTCCAGGTGCTGTTTTCTGGCATGATAAGGGATATCGTATATATCGTCGATTGATTGAATATATGCGTAATCGCCAAGAAAATAACGGTTATACCGAAATTTCTACCCCACGTGTAATGGACAGGTGCTTGTGGGAAACGTCAGGTCACTGGGATAAATACGGTGCGCATAACTATTCGGGACAAACCGAAGATAAAAAATGGTTTTGCATTAAACCTATGAATTGTCCCGGTGGGCTCTTAGTTTATAAACAAGGAATTAAATCTTATCGTGATTTGCCTTTACGAATTGCCGAATTTGGTAAGGTGAATCGTTATGAAGCATCGGGTGCATTAATGGGGCTAATGAGAGTGCGTGAATTTACTCAAGACGATGCTCATATTTTCTGTACTCCGGAACAAATGGAAGAAGAATGTATAAATACGTTAAAGTTGATATTGAATATATATAAAGATTTTGGTTTTGAAGATGTAAAAATTTATCTTTCAACAAGACCGGACAGTATATATCGTATCGGTTCTGATGAAATTTGGGATTTGTGTGAAAATGCTCTTGCCAATGCTTTAACTTCACATGGCTATGAATTTGAAATTAATCCTGGTGAAGGAGCGTTTTATGGTCCTAAATTAGAGTTTATACTAAAAGATGCAATTGGCCGTGAATGGCAGTGCGGAACAATTCAGGTAGATATGAACTTGCCAGAAAGGTTTGATATATCGTACATTGGGGAAGACGGTGAAAAACATCGTCCGGTTATGTTACACCGAGCATTGTTTGGTTCAATTGAGCGCTTTTTAGGTATATTAATTGAGCATCACGCCGGTAAATTACCTTTATGGTTATCGCCGGAACAAGTTGTTGTTGCTCCTATTGTCAGTGAGTTTGATGCATATGCTAAAGAAGTTGTGGCAGTTTTAAGAAAAGCTGGCTTAACCGCTAAGGCAGATTTGCGTAACGAAAAGATAAATTATAAAGTCAGAGAGCATTCTGTTGCAAAAATTCCGGTAATTGCTGTTGTCGGAGCAAAAGAACAAGAAAATAAAACGGTTACAATTCGCCGTTTAGGTTCTGAAAAGCAAGAGCAGATGTCACTAGATGATTTTGTTAAATCTTTGCTTGCTGAAGCTGCTATGCCTCATTTGGGCGAATAATGCTTTCAAATTAACAAAAAGCCTTTTAATTCAAATTAAAAGGCTTTTTTTTGTAGATAAAGCAGGTTTTGTCAAAAAAAAGTCTTGATTTATGAAAAAAAATAAGGTAAATTCTTCACCATAAACCAATTTTTCTTAATATTATATGTCAAGACTAAATTTAGTAGAGGCCTACATTGCGAAGAAAGTAACAATGGGCAATCAGGAACTGAGTTTCGCACATGAAACAATGGCAAAAGATGAGTATCATGCTTTTGTTATGAACAAAAAAACCGAAGAGTTTGACGAAGATATGCTTAACAAGGCCAAAGCCGTTATTATGAATCGCTTTGGTTTGCGTTCTCGTCCGAGACTGTTTAAGGCTCCGACGTTGAAGCAGTGGGTAGCTGAAGTTATAGGGGTGTATTCGCGAGAGGATATCCTCAACTTCATCAGCGAGAGAAGCGGATTCTCTTCGGAGAGGATTGCCAGAGAAACAATAGACAGCAATCTTTTGTATGAAAACTTTGTCAGCGACTTAGTCGAGGAAATTGAGTTTGCTACTGGCAAACAACTTTGCGATGTCAATGATATTGATTACCCTCTGTGGTATCTGTATGAGGACATCACGTACGGCGATATCGCCGACTTCTTCAGCGAGAATGGCTCGAAGAAGGTTGCAGATAACAAAGTGTTAGCGGGGGTCCGCTAACAAACAAAGGGGAGTTAACACTCCCCTTAATTAATTTTAAATTACATTTAACTATGCTTATATTCTTACATAAATAAGTAATAGTACAATGCTTGCAAATATACCGGCAAAAACGTCATCAAGCATTACGCCCCATGCATTTTTAATTTTGCTATCGGCCCATTTAACCGGACCTGTTTTTACAATATCAAAAAATCTGAATAAGGCAAAACCGATAAAATATGCAACAAGCGATTTAACACTTAAATCGCCTTGTAAATAATTGGCAACTAAGGCAAAAGACATTAATTGCCCCGCAGTTTCATCAATTACTACTTTAGAAGGATCTTTTTCATCAGAATTTTTAGTAAGTTGATTAGTTGCCCAATAGCCTATAAAAAACACGATAAATGTAGCAATCACAATTCCGCTACGGCCAAAAAAATATGCTATAAGAAATGCCATAGGAAGTGTTGCCAAAGAACCCATTGTACCGGGGGCTTTAGGTGCAAGTCCTGAACCAAAAAAAGTTGCAATGATAAGTGCTAATTTGTTTAACATAATAGAGCCTTTCAAAAAATAAACCTTTAAGAATTATAAAAGCAAAAAATTAAATTGCAAACATAATTTTTTATCTTTATATTATGTGTCAATAAGGAGAAAATATGGTAGAAGTTGTAACGTTTGGATGTCGAATTAATACATTTGAATCTGAAATTTTAAAAGAAAAATTTAAGGATTATCAAAATTTAATCATAGTAAACACTTGTGCGGTTACAAGTGAAGCAGAGCGCCAGTGCAGGCAAACAATAAGAAAACTAAAAAAACAATATCCGCAATCTAAAATTGTTGTAACAGGATGTGCGGCACAAGTTAATCATGAAAAATTTGCTCAAATGAAAGAAGTAGATTTAATTTTGGGTAATAAAGAAAAAACAGAAATTGAAAAATATATAAACAATATTGATAAGAAAACCATTGTAAGCAATATTTTCGATTATGATAAATACGATAAATATCTCATTACCGGATTTGAGGGCAGGCAACAAGCGTTTGTTCAAATTCAACAAGGATGTGACCATCGTTGCACATATTGCATAATTCCTTATGCTAGAGGAAACAATCGTTCGGTTGATGAAAATGTTATAATTAATCAGATAAGGACATTAATTGAACAAGGATTTGAGGATATTTGCTTAACCGGAGTTGATGCGTGCTCGTATAAACCATCGTTTAGCGGTTTGGTCGAACACATTTTAGAGCAAGTGCCGGAACTTAAAAGTTTACATTTTGGGTCATTGGATCCGGCTGCTGTTGATGATAAATTTATAGAATTGGTCGGTAAATATAAAAATATTTATCCTCATTTTCATTTATCAATTCAGTCCGGAGATAATTTAATTTTAAAGCGTATGTTCAGAAGACACTCAAGAGAAGATGTGATAAATTTGTGTAATAAATTAAGACTGGTTAGACCTGAAACAACATTTGGGGCTGATTTTATTTGCGGGTTTCCGACCGAAACAATAGAAGCGTTTGAAAATACTTGTAAATTAGTTGATGAAGCACAAATTGATAAATTGCACGTGTTTCCATATTCTCAAAGAGAGGGAACACCTGCTGCCAAAATGCCCCAAATTGATGTTAATGAACGCAGACGTCGTGCAAAAATTTTAAGAAGTTTAAGAGAGGAATAATATGGTTAATTTTTTTCAGAAATTAGGTTTGGGACTAAAAAAATCATCTGTAAAAATTACGAGTGGAATTAGTGATATATTTACTAAAAAGAAAATAGATTCTCAAACGCTTGATGAACTTGAAGAATTGTTGATAAGTGCCGATTTGGGAGTTAAGGCATCAAGCCACATAATATCGGAATTTGCCAAAATAAAACAAGATAAAGAAATTAGCGAAGAAGAAATTAAATATGCTCTTGCGCAAGAAATTGAAAAAATATTAAAACCTTTAGAAACCGATTTTACAATAAATCATGAAAGAAAACCTTATGTAATACTTATGGTCGGGGTTAATGGTGCCGGAAAAACAACAACTATCGGAAAACTGGCTTCAAAGTTAAAAAGTGGGGGTAAAAAAGTTTCATTTATTGCAGCAGATACATTTAGAGCAGCCGCAGTTGAACAACTTAAAGTGTGGGGAGAAAGATCGGATATCAGGGTTTTTTCCGGAGAAAACGGGTGCGATAGCGCAGGTCTTTGTTATGATGGCTTAAATGTTGCGATTAAAGAAGGTGATGATGTCGTTTTTATCGATACGGCAGGCAGGTTGCAAAATAAAAACGGTTTAATGGATGAATTAAAGAAAATAGTAAAAGTAATTAAAAAAGTTATTCCCAATGCTCCTCATTCTACGTTATTAACACTTGATGCAACAACAGGGCAAAATGCCTTATCACAAGTTGAGATATTTAATCAGATGGTAAATATAACAGGACTTGTAATAACCAAACTTGA
>JAZRHJ010000117.1:0-6775 GCA_045644695.1 Alphaproteobacteria bacterium
ACAAAGGTTTACAATTTAAAAACTAAAGTATTGGCCGAACTTTTTAAAAATATCAAAAAGTATAAATCTTATATGAATGATTTTGAAAAGTTTAAAAAAGAAAAAGGTTGGAATTTAGATACGCTTACAACATTTCAGGCCCTGTATAGCGAACAATCAAAAACAATATGGGGCGGTTGGTGTGCTTGGGAAAAAGATTTGCAAAATCCTAATTCGGTAAAAATTGCAGAGTTTAAAAAAACGCATAATGAAGAAATTGAATTTTTTAAATTTATGCAGTTTGAAGCCGACAGACAGTTAAAAGAAGTGTATCAAGAGGTTAAAAATTTGGGGTTGAAAGTTGGTCTCTATCGTGATTTGCCGGTAGGCGTTTGTAAAGACAGTGCCGAATTGTGGGCCGACAGATATGTGTTTATTGATAAGGCAGGCGCAGGTGCTCCGCCTGATGCTTTTTTCACAACCGGTCAAAAATGGTGTTTAGGGGCATTTAATCCGTTTGAATTAAAAAATAGGGCATACGAGCCATATTTGAAAATTTTGCGTGCTAATATGGCTTATGCAGGAGCATTAAGAATAGATCATGTTATGGGATTGATGCGTTTGTTTATGATACCTGATGATAAAGATGAGGGAACATACATATATTATAATTTTGACGATATGTTAGGGCTTTTGGCTTTAGAAAGTCATTTGCATCAGTGTGCTATTGTCGGCGAAAGTATAGGTAATGTTCCTGACGGATTTTTGGAAAAATTAAAGGCTCATAATTTATATGCTATAAGTGTTATTTGGGCTGAAAGGTGGAACGAAGGAAACGGTGATTTTAAGATGTCAGCCGATTATCCTATTGATGCATTTGTTTCGGTAGGAACACACGATATGACACCATTAAAAATGTGGTGGTTCGGTTATGATATTGAACTGATGAGAAAATTGAATCTGACTACCGAAGAAGATAAAAATAATGCTTATAAGAGGCGCGAATGTGATAGGTTGATGCTTTTAAATGCACTTGATTTTAATAATGTGTGGCCTGAAGATAATTTAAGAAAATCGAATTATTTATATGGCGAAGGATATCCGGAAGGTATTGTGGAAGCAGTGCATAAATTGGTTGCAAAATCTGTAAGTAAAGTTGTTATGCTTCAATTGGAAGATATTATGGAGGTTGATAAATTGCAAAATTTACCTGGGACGGACAGAGACCAATATCCTAACTGGCGTTTGCGTTTACCAGTAAATTTGGAAGATTTAGAAAAATTGCCCGCATATGAGCGAAATATTAAAGCAATAAAAAACGTTAGGTAAAAAACAGTGCTCTGATAAAAATTATCAGAGCATTTTTTTACACCTATTGACTTATTATAAATCGTTTATATAATGATAATATGAAAAGAGTTTTTGTTAAAAATACGGTTTGTTTTATGATTTGCACCAATGTTTTTTGGTGGTGCTGATGCACCTGTGTTTTATTTAGAGTATTGACTCGTTAATTTATTAAAAAAGTTGTTTATAATCAAAAAAATAAGAGGAATAAAAAATGGAAGAAAATAGCGGTTTTTTCGGAAACTTTGGTGGCGCATTTATATCGGAACGTTTAAAAACTGAAATGAAAAAAGTTGAAAAGGCATATCTGGAATTAAAAGATTCAGATGATTTTGTTAAACAGATGCAATATATCAGAAAAACATATCAAGGGCGCCCAACACCAATAACTTATGCGGGTAATTTAACAAAAAACATTAACGGTGCGAAAATTTATCTTAAAAGAGAAGACCTAAATCATACAGGTGCGCACAAAATTAATCATTGTATAGGTGAGGTACTGCTTGCTAAATATTTGGGTAAAAAGAAAGTGATTGCCGAAACTGGCGCAGGACAACATGGCGTTGCTTTAGCAAGTGCGGCTGCATATTTGGGGCTAAAGTGTGAAATACATATGGGGGCAAAAGATATCGAAAAGGAAAAACCTAATGTGTTACGTATGAAATTGTTGGGTTGTGATATCGTTGAGGTCAAAAAGGGGCAACAAACGCTTAAAGAAGCTGTTGACAGCGCTTTTGATGCATATTTAAGTGATACTGAAAATTCACTTTATTGTATAGGCTCTGCTGTCGGACCGCACCCTTTTCCGACAATGGTAAGAGATTATCAAAGTATAATAGGCATTGAGGCAAAACGGCAAATGCTTGATATGACCGATAAACTTCCTGATGCTGTAGTTGCGTGTGTGGGAGGTGGTAGCAATGCCATCGGTATATTTAGTGCATTTGTAAATGATGAAAATGTTAAATTGTATGGGGTAGAACCGTTAGGTAAAGGAACAAAGTTGGGAGAACATGCCTCTTCAATTTGTTATGGCAGAGAAGGTATTATGCATGGATTTAACTCTATAATGCTGTTTGATGAAAATAATAATCCGGCTCCGGTATATTCAATTGCCAGCGGTTTAGATTATCCTTCCGTTGGTCCCGAACATGCATATTTACATAGCATCAACAGGGTTAAGTATGTGCAGATAAATGATGAAGAATGTTTAGATGCTTTTTATGATTTGTCAAAAACGGAAGGAATTATCCCGGCACTGGAAAGTGCGCATGCGCTTGCTTATGCTAAAAAATTGGCAAAGCAGCTTAATTCGGATAAAACAATATTGGTCAATCTATCGGGGCGAGGGGATAAAGATATTGATTTTGTTTGTAGTAACTACGGAATTCGTGGTTAGCTAGTAGTAATATTTTGATAAAATTTAATAAAAATAAACAAAAAATATAAAATTTGTTTACTATTGTTTTTTTTTATGATACAATTTAACAGTTGTATGCATAAGGATATGTTAATGGTTGATGAAGTACTTGTTAAGAAAGATTTTGAAGCGTTGGCTCAATATACCAAAACGCCTTTTTTTGCGTATAATGATGTACATAATGAAAATATACCGACTGATTCACGCTATGATTATCCTCGTATTATTAGTGAAGTGAGTAAACTGAATGGTTGGTCTGAAATTGATACAATCAAAAAATTGATGGATATCGGAGTTTTAAAATATTTATCAGATGGGGAATTTGCCGTTAATGTTGAAACTTCTACCAGAAATGGTGGCGGAATTAATTATTCCGGGGTAGTTTTATTTGCTTATGATTATTCTAATACCGCTACAACTTATCATGAATATGCTCATTCGCTACAAAAAATAACAAATGTTTTTGATACAGATACCGTAAAAAAAATGTATGATAATGTCGGAGAAAATTATGATAAAACAAGACAATCTGAAATTGGCGATTATTTAAATTATCTTAATGAAATGCATTCGGAAGCTTTTGCTTATTCGGTAATGTTGCTTCGTGCTAAAGATACTACAGAATTTTTAGAAATTTCAAAGAATGCGCTAGATTATGCAATGTGGCAAACGGAAAACGGAAATAAAGAAAAGTATACAAGATATGCTGCAGAAGATGCAACTTCAAAATATTATGCTTCGTATCCGGTAATGAAAAAAACAATTGAACAAATATTAAAAATTAGGGCAACCAAAAAACAACAAAAATATTTTGATGAAAATGGGGTAATTAATTTTTTAGAAATTAATGATTTAGCCAAACAAATTGTTGCAGATAGCGCTTATTCTCCCAAACAATTTAATATGTTTAAAAAACATTCGCTAGATATATCATATACTAAACGCGGTATTATACCTATTGACCATAATCATAAAACCGATGTTTTTTATGCTAAAATATACAACAGGTTACGTACATTGTCTTCTAAAAAGAGAAGTAATGAGGCTGTTATACCGCCTAATCACAGAAAAATTATTGAGGATAGTGTCTTAAGATATAGAGAAACATTGTGTGCTCCTATCGATACAACCTTGCCTGATAATTTGTTGGCATTACAAAGTTTAGACAGGATACATGGCGGTATATCTATGTTATATCAGAAAACATTTTTAAAAGATAATACTGAAGAAATATTGAAAACAATTGTAGCAAAAAGATACAAACAAAAAGATTTTTCTGAAGCTAGCAGAAAAAAAGATATCCAATTAGCCATAGATTTAATAGGTTTTAAAAGAACTGATAATATTGAACTACTTAATACATTTTTTGAGGTTACAGATCGCATATTACAAAAAAATCTCGACAATGAATATTTTGAAAAAATGATGTCATATTCTGATTATTCTCTCTATGATCAGCGCGATATTAAAGATATATTGGCATATAATTCTGATAAATTGGGATATGCCACCGGTGTCAGGTGTGAAACTCCGCTCTTTTTCCAGTCTGATGCTAATATGGCAAAAATGTATATTGAAGCAGGTTTTGATGTTAATGCAAGAAATTATAACGGTAATACTCCTTTGACTACTTGCTCAAATGCAGAGGTTGCTAAAATATATCTTGAAAATGGTGCAGACTATGATGCGCAAAATGATGAAGGTAAAAGTGCTGTTTTTTATGCAAATTCCGCAGTAATGGAAGAAATTTTAAAGTATAAACCAAATTTGGAACTAAGAGATAATGATGGCAAAACTCCAATCTATTATTGTAAAAATGTTAAAAAAGCAAAATTATTTGTTGAAAATAGCGCAGATTTAAACGCCCGAGATAATAATAATCTAACTATATTTATGTATCCAATGAATAACCGTGTAATGAAAGAGTTCTTAAAAGGTAAGCCAGATTTAACTATTACAAGTTCTTCTGGAAATAATGCTCTCTTTTATCAGGAAAATCCTGAAAACATTGCTTTGTTAGTGGCGGCGGGTATTAATGTCAATACTCAAAATTGCTATAAAAATACGGCAATTATGGAGCATACGAATGCTACAGTTATTAAAGAGATATTAAAAGGTAAACCTGATTTATCATTAAAAAATAATAGGGGAGAAAATGCTTTAATGGTAAATATTACCTATGATAAGGTAAAACTTTTATTAGATGCCGGTATGAATCCTAACGAAACAGATGATATGGGAAAAAATGCAGTAATGCATCTTTTGGCTGATACTCGTACTTCTGTTCAAGAAAAAAGCAAACTTATTGATATGATGTTTGATAAAGGTCTTGATAAAAATGCAACAGATATTAATGGAGATAATGCGATAGTTTATGCTACATGGTGTATGGCAAGCAATAAAGATATTCAAACGTTGGTTGAAAAACTTATTGTAAAAGGTGTAGATCCTCAACAAGCGATGAAGGTTATGACACTTGATGAAAATAAGCAAATTGTACTTGATGCGATGTCTGCAGTTGAAACCAGAGCGAAGAAATTGGAAAAAATCAGAGGTAAATTGGCTCATGCAATTGATAAAGCAGATGACACATTAGGTAATCCGATTAAAAAGATAACGGGTAGGTCGGTTGCAGAGATTAAATTACCCACTTTTATGGAAAAGATAGAAAGAAAACTGAGTTTACGAATATTTAGTAAATAATATCAATGTTGATTTTTTTATATGTTGTATAATATTAATCTGAATGCAATTTTAGGAGTGCTAAAAATGGAAAATATTAAAACGTTTTGCCTGATGGGTGTTTTAATGCTCATATTTTTATTTTTGGGAAATTTAATAGCCGGTGCAGAAGGTATGAAAATTGCTTTTATAATTTCACTGGCAATTAATTTTTATAGTTACTTTTTTAGTGATAAATTGGTCCTAAATCATTATAAGGCGCAAAAGGTTGATTATAATACCGAACCGAATTTATATAAAATTGTAGAAAATTTATCCCAAAAAGCAAATTTACCTGTGCCGAATATTTACATAATTCCCGATAGTGTTCCCAATGCATTTGCTACTGGAAGAAATCCGAATAATTCGGCAGTTGCCGTAACACAAGGGTTACTAGGTATGCTTGATGAAAATGAATTAGAAGGTGTTATTGCTCATGAATTAAGCCATATTAAGCATTATGACATATTAACAGGTTCTGTTGCCGCAATTTTTGCCAGTGCTATCGCAATGATTGCTAATATTGCTAGATATAACGTAAATTTGAGAAATAATAATTCTAACAACAAAGCAAATGGCTTCTTGGCTATATTAGCCATTATTTTACTTCCGATTGCGGCAACTATTATAAGATTGTGGGTGTCAAGAACTCGTGAATATGAAGCCGATAAAAAAGCCGCTTATTTAACTAAGAGGCCTCAAGATTTGGCTTCGGCGTTGTTGAAATTGGACAGATATGCAAAAAATTATGGTATGCAAAAAGCCACTTCAGAGACGGCGCATATCTTTATTGTTAGTCCTTTTAGTGCCAATAGGGCTGATTTTTCTTCATTGTTTAGTACTCATCCGACAACAGAAGACAGAATTGCAAAATTAAATATGCTTTCATATCAATTTAAGAATTAAAAAAAGGGGAGTTCTTAACTCCCCTAAAATTTATTTTTTAGCATTTATATCTAAAAACGGAATTGGACCTGAGCCATATATATTTTGAGGTAATGCTCCGTTCCAACGTTCTGCTTTTGTTAATTCAACTAAGTTTGCATTTTGAGCCAATGCTTTAGATTTTTCTCTGATTGCTTCCGATTCTGCTAAACCCATTTGTCTGATTGCGTCTGCTTTTGCTTTTGATTCAACTTCAATGGCGTATGCATCGGCATCAGATTGAGCCTTTCTAGAATCTGATTCTGCTCTGGCTTTAATAACGCGTTGTTTTCCTTCTTCTTCAACTCTGACAGTTTCATTTTGGGATTTTATTGCTTCTTGGGTTGCGATTTGTTTTGCTTCGATTGCGGCTTCAAAAGCGCC
>JAZRHJ010000118.1:0-1334 GCA_045644695.1 Alphaproteobacteria bacterium
CTTCATTTAACAATTCTTTATATGAATCTATGGCTTTATCACTATGACCCGTACCTATATAATAACATAAATCTTCAGTAGATGAACAAGATGTGTCGCTAATGGCAATTTTAATATCGTCAATTTCAATGTTTCGTCTTGATCCTAAATAAGTGATAAGTTTATCCATTTCATTTAAATTTGCTTTTTTATCATTAGATAATCGCATACAAAGGAGTTCGGCGGCATCTTCGGAAATGGTAATTTGATTTTTTATTAAATATTCTCTTACAAATGATTTGATGTCTTTTTCGCGGTCTTCATAACAGCCTATAACAGCAAAATCTTCTCGATCTTTACCCAATGAAATTAAAGATGATTTTGTGTTTAGAGATGTTGATGTTAAAATGAGTAAAGTGTCTGATTTTGTTTCATCAAATAGGGTTTTTAAGTGTTTAGTTAATATATCGGTTGCGTCTTTAATTATTAAGACTCTTCTTCCGCCTAATAATGATTGTGCATTATATTCACCAAACAATAATCCGATATCTTTACTTAATGCTTCCATATTGATGGTAACAACTCTAAAAGCATCGTTTAAATCGGTGCACACTGTTTTTGCAAACTGTGAACAATAGTCGGCGATTTTTCCTTCGTTTGTTCCGAAAACGATAATGCATTTTATACCTAAATCAGGTATTTTAATATATTTTGCTATATCGGCATCTTTAAAATTCATTTGGATTTCCGCGTTTGGTTAAACTTGAATGAAAATATGCCCCCATGCGAAGTGATATATCATTGGCAATTATTTTTGCGGCGTTTTTTTCAATTTTTTTCTGTGCAAAGGTAGTGGAATAGGGGTTCGCCATAATATCATATCCTAAATATGCAATTGAATTACCTTTAACCAGTTGTTTATTATTGCCGGCATCTAAAAGACGATAGTTTACGGTGTAACGAACTTTTTCACGAGTTGCCGTAATGTCATCACGCATTGCTTGTTCGGTTATGCTTTTTTTAATATCGTATACTTCTAAACGATATTTGGGATTTGCGGGTATACCTTTAGGTGTTAAACTATCCAACAAATCATTTCGTATAAGTTGTCCCAGTCTATCGGCAATAGGCTCAACTTTAATTTGAGAAATTTCATTAGATATTGAAGTATCAAACTCACCTTTATAATACCATTTTTCGCCTGATTTGCGTTCAACATACAGAGGCTCAAAACCACAAGCCGATATCAACAGCGGCAATAAGCAAAATAAAGTATTTTTATTAATTTTATGCAACAATGTTTACAATCCTATTTTTAACAACAATTATCTTTTTAATTTCTTTACCTTCAAGTT
>JAZRHJ010000119.1:0-1023 GCA_045644695.1 Alphaproteobacteria bacterium
AACTATCAAGATTGTTATGAATGTCCGCAAACAGTAGCGTTAACCGAGCAGATTTATAACGAATATTACAATGGTAAATACTCAATGTATGTAATTAATTATGAAGAAGACACTGAGTATGATTTTGCAAGCGCTTATAAACTTAACACACCACTTGCAATAGTATTGGTAAAAATTCAAAACGGCATTGTTTTAGGATACAAAAAAATAAGTAATCCTGAAAATATTATACAAAACGGTAACGATTACGTTTCATATTTAAGGCAATTTATCGATAATTATTTGGGGCAAGAATTTTAATGTTCTATGAAATTAATTTCATTTTTTCTATTAAATCTTGCGGCATGCGAATCGGTCTTTTCTTTTCTAAACTGACATAAACTGCTTTTACTTTTATCTCAACTAAAACGCTGTCACCTCTTTTTACTTGTTGCAAAAGGGTAACGGTTGCACCTGTTTGTTCAACGGTTTCACAAGTTATATGCAATAAATCATCTAAAACTGCCGGGGCCCTATAATCTGCCTCAACGTGTCGCACCATAAATGCGAATCTATCTTTTTCCAATATTTCTTGCTGATTACCAAAGCCTAAATAACGTAAAAATTCGGTTCTGGCACGTTCAGCAAACCTTAAATAATTGGCATAGTATACAACACCGCCGGCATCGGTATCTTCATAATAAACCCTAACCGGAAAAACATATTTTGACCCAATTATTTTGCCTTTCGGCATATTAACATCACAACTCATTTTTTTCTCTTTCAATATTGGATAACAAATCAAACTGTGTATTATCTTTTTTTATTTTTGGTTTAGCAATTCCCATATACTGACAACCTAAATCGGAAATAATTCTACCTCTGGGTGTTCGTTGTATAAACCCTAATTTTAATAAAAAAGGTTCAATTACTTCTTCTATGGTATCTCTTTCTTCTGAAAGAGCTGCCGCTATTGTATCCGCCCCCACCGGTCCGCCACCATAATATACGGCTATACAATTTAAGTATCGTCTGTCAAAATTA
>JAZRHJ010000120.1:0-6085 GCA_045644695.1 Alphaproteobacteria bacterium
ACTTACAAAAGAAGAAGCATTGCAAGCAATTGCGCTGGCTGTAAGAGAATTTGCAATGGATAAAATGTATCAAACCATTGCTCGTTACAATCAAGCCGGAACAAAGCGTGTTTATTATCTTTCAATTGAATATTTAATTGGTCGTTCTTTGGAAAATAATTTGCACAATTTAGGGCTTTTCAAATTAATTGAAGATATAAAAATCGATGGTTTTCCAAATTTAACCATGCAAGAAATTTACGATGCTGAATATGATCCCGCACTCGGCAATGGCGGTTTAGGAAGATTGGCGGCATGTTATCTTGATTCTATGGCATCGTTGGGGATTGCCGGTTTTGGTTATGGTATAAATTATCAATTCGGCTTGTTTAAACAAAAATTTGATAACGGTTGGCAAATTGAACAAGCAGATAGTTGGCTTGGAGAAGATTCTCCTTGGCAATTTGCAAGAAACGACCGAAAAGTGTCAATCCCGATATATGGTAATGTAGAAAGTTATATGGGAGCAAACGGAAAACCATATTTTACTTGGGTAAATACTCAAACTTTATATGGTATACCTTACGATTTTCCTATTGTCGGATACAACGGAAAGTCAGTTAACTATTTGCGACTATTTTCGGCAAAAACTGATGCGGAACTTGATATTAATGTGTTTAATGAAGGCGGATACATTGAAGCGGTAAAAGCAAAAATAAAAACAGAAACAGTGTCAAAAGTTTTGTACCCGTCTGATGCTATCGAATCTGGTAAAACGCTTCGCTTAACACAACAATATTTCTTTGTATCATGCGCAATTCAAGATATTATACGTCGCTTTTTAGAAAAAAGTAACGACTTTGATAAAATGCCTGAATATGTATGCATTCAACTAAACGACACACACCCCGCTCTTGCTATTGCCGAAATGATGAGGCTTTTAATTGACCAATATGGTCTTGAATGGGACGAATCTTGGTCAATTACTTCAAAAATTTTTGCCTATACAAACCACACCTTACTTCCCGAAGCATTAGAAACATGGCCAACAAGAATTTTGGGCAAGTTATTACCAAGACACTTGCAAATTATTTACGAAATTAATCGCCGCTTTATTGAATTTGCAAGAACAAAATTTGGTAACAACTCGCCTAAACTAGCAAAAATTTCTATTGTTTCAGGTGAAGGCGATAGTCAAATTATCAGAATGGCAAATTTATCAATTGTGGGTTCATTTTCCGTTAACGGAGTTGCAAAACTTCACTCCGAGCTTATTAAATCGTCTTTGGTTCCCGAGTTTTATGAACTTTGGCCGGAAAAATTTACCAATGTTACAAATGGCATAACGCCTCGCCGTTGGCTTTTACATGCCAACACCTCATTAGCCGATTTAATTTCCGATAAAATCGGTAAAGAGTGGATTACCGATCTAGACCATCTAAGAAAACTGGAAAAATTTGCCAATGATAAAACATTTATCAATAAATTTGAACAAATTAAAAAGGCAAATAAAGAACGTATGGCTCTATTGGCATTTAAGACAACTGGTACGGTTATTAATTCTGACAGTATTTATATTGTTCACGCAAAGCGCATTCATGAATATAAACGCCAATTAATGACTATATTACAAGTTATCGGCGATTATTTGGCTATTATAAACGACAACGTTCGTCCGGTTAAAAACAAAACCTACATTTTTGCCGGAAAAGCAGCCCCATCATACACTTTTGCCAAATTAATCATTAAACTTATTAATAACGTTGCCGATGTTGTAAATAATGACCCGAGAGTTAATGACGCAATTAAGGTTATATTTATGCCTGACTATAAGGTTTCAATGGCAGAAAAACTTATTCCAGCAGCAGACATAAGCTTACAAGTTTCAACTGCCGGATTTGAAGCGTCAGGTACCGGAAATATGAAATTTGCCTTAAACGGAGCATTAACCGTTGGCACATTTGATGGCGCTAATATTGAAATAAGGGAAGCGGCAGGGGAAGATAATTTTTATCTGTTTGGCTTAAGAGAAGAAAAAATTAAAGAATTAAGAAAATCATACAATCCTCGCGAATTGTACGAAAACTCTAATTATATAAAACGCATATTAAACGCTCTTAATTCAAATATGTTCTCTGAAAAAGACCGAGTTTTGTTATTTAAACCAATTGTTGAAGAACTTTTAAATCGTGATTATTACTTTATTTTGGCCGATTTGGAAGACTTTAACAATGCGATGCATCGTGCCGAACAAGATTATTTAGACAGGAAAAAATGGAATCAATCTGCCATATTAAATGTTGCAAGAATCGGCTATTTTTCAAGCGATCGGTCTATTATGGATTATGCAGAAAATATTTGGCATATAAAACCTGTTGATTAAGATTTATACCGCTATTTAATCCGCAATTTGATTAAATTGCGGTTTTTTTATTGACATAAATAAAAGATTATGGCACAATGTTTATAATATTTAATTATTAATTTTTACTATTATGATTCAAATAACTAAAAAAAGACACATCGCTTATTATATGGTGTGCACACTGGCTCTAATTGTTGCCTCATTCTTTATTTGGTTTAACCCAACATGTCAACCGGCAATTGTAATTGCGCTAGTGTTTTTGGTTAAGTTGCCATTTTGTTTTGCGCTCACTTATGTTAAAGACCGCGAAAACACGGCATTGATTGCTCTGATAATCGGACTATGGATTATGTATGAAACCATAATCATTACAACAGTATCATCTCCGATGTCATTTTTCTTGCTATTCGGACCTATCGCTGTATTAGGAAAGAATGGCGAGGATTTATTGGACTATGAGGCAAAGTCTACACCTAAAAATTTAGTTGTAATAGGAGTGTTCTTATGCCTTATGTTTGTAATATTTTTAGCATTTATGCAAAAGTTATTCATTTAGTTTTTGCATAAACACATCAGAAAAAAGCAGGCAGAAAATTCTGTCTGCTTTTTAATTTATCAAAAATTTATTTAAAGCAAAAATAAAATAAGTTTTTTCTGTTTATTGGATAATGCTGCAAGTATGAAGAAAGCCTTCTTAACGATGTACTAAAGTGTACATAACTAAAAAGGCTTTCAAGTAATTGACCATTACACAAACTTTTTAGAAGTGATCATCACACTTTCTGATCAATTCCTCAATATTTTCAGGTGGCCAACCAGGAGTATCCATACCGAGATGAATTCCCATTTTAGCCAATACTTCTTTGATTTCGTTTAATGATTTACGACCAAAGTTTGGAGTACGAAGCATTTCCGCTTCCGTTTTTTGAACTAAATCACCGATATAAACGATATTATCATTCTTCAAGCAATTTGCAGAACGAACAGAAAGTTCAAGTTCTTCAACTTTCTTGAGTAAGTTTCTGTTAAACGGAAGTTCTTCCTTAATATCAACAGATTCACTCTCAGGTTCATCAAAATTAATAAACGGTTTTAACTGATCCTGTAAAATACGTGCTGCATATGCAATTGCGTCTTCAGGTGTAACAACTCCATTAGTTTCAATTACCATAGTTAATTTATCGTAGTCTGTAATTTGACCTACACGAGTATTTTCTACTTTATAAGAAACTTTTTTAACCGGAGAATAAATTGCATCAACTGCAATCAACCCGATTGGTGCATCGCCCGGTTTATTTTGATAAGCCGGAACATAACCTTTTCCTGTATCCACAGTTAATTCCATAGAAATTTTACCACCCGCATCCAAGTTACAAATAACATGGTCTGGGTTCATAATTTCAACATCATGACCTGTTTCAATCATTGCGGCAGTAACGGTACAAGGTCCTTCTGCTTTTAATGTCATCATTTTTTGACCTTCGCTGTGAACAGCAACGGCCAAACCTTTAACGTTTAATACGATATCGGTAACATCTTCACGAACACCGGGTATTACAGAAAATTCATGTAATACGCCATCAATTTTGATAGCTGTTACTGCGCCGCCTTGTAATGATGATAATAAAACTCTTCTCAATGCGTTACCTAAAGTAAGGCCAAAGCCTCTCTCCAGGGGTTCTACCACTATTTTAGATTTTTTTCCGCCTTCAGAATTTACTTCTAAATTAGTTGGTTTAATTAATTCTTGCCAATTCTTTTGAATCACCGGTATACCCTCTTCTATTTATATATGCATATATATTGTAAAAAAAACATTGAAACAGCGGAGATTGTAACAACGCACTCCGCTGTAGAATCTTATAATTAAACGCGACGTATCTTTTTCAAACGGCATCCGTTATGTGGAATCGGAGTCACATCACGAATCGATGTAATTGTAAATCCGATAACTTGTAAGGCTCTGATTGCCGATTCTCTGCCGGAACCAGGTCCTTTAACTTCAACTTCCAAAGTTTTCATACCATTTTCTTGAGCTTTTTTACCTGCTTCTTCTGCTGCAACTTGTGCTGCATAAGGTGTAGATTTACGAGAACCCTTAAAACCTTGAGCACCGGCAGTTGACCAAGCGACAGTATTGCCTTGAGCATCAGTAATTGTTACTCTGGTGTTGTTAAATGTAGAATTCACGTGGGCAACGCCGGAAGTGATATTCTTTTTTTCTTTTTTCTTAACACGTTGTGTTGCTGCTTTAGCCATTGTTACCTCACCTTACTTTTTCTTATTGGCAACAGTTTTGCGTTTACCTTTACGTGTACGAGCATTTTGTTTTGTGCTCTGTCCACGAACAGGCAAACCTTTACGATGCCTTAAACCTCTGTAACATCCAAGATCCATAAGTCTTTTGATGTTAACACCAACTTCACGACGAAGTTCACCTTCCACTAAATAATCTCTATCGATTACTTCGCGGATTTTTGCAACTTCTTCATCACTCAGTTCATGTACACGACGGTCAGAAGCAACGCCGGATTTTGTACAAATGTCTTGAGCAGTTTTTCTTCCGATACCAAAGATATAAGTCAAAGCAACTTCAATTTTCTTGGCTGTCGGAATGTTTACGCCAGCTATACGAGCCAAATTAACTCTCCATTTTCTAATAAATTAAAACATTCAAAAAGTTGATCACCACTTTTCAAAATTAAGCGGATTATATTATATTTTTTTTTAGAGTCAATAACATTTTTATTAAAAAATCACTTTTTTAACAAAAATATCTTTATTCTCTCTATTTTTCCGAAAGTCCTAAAACAACCGAAATTTTTTGGCCGGTTGCTTCAATTGTTCCGGTGCCGTCGACACATGTCAACAACCCCTTATTTTCAAAATAGGGGATTGTAGGATATGTTAACGACCTATAATTTACTAAACGGTTACGAACTGTAGTCCTGTTATCGTCCTGCCTTCTGGAAAAATCAACTCCACCACAGACATCACAAACGCCATATACTTTAGGTTTTTGAAATTTATCATGATAACCTTGTCCACATGTCATGCAAGAATATCTACCTAAAATGCGCTCCATGATTATCTCATCGGGAACTTGTATTTCAACCACTCTGTCAAGAGTGATACCTTTTTCCTTTAGCAATGCATCCAACACTTTTGCTTGAGGAAGTGTTCTTGGAAAACCGTCTAAAATAAAGCCGTTCTTACAGTCATCTTCGTCGATACGCAAAGACACCATTTGTATTATCATTTCATCGGTTGCAAATTCGCCTCTGTCAAGTGCCGCTTTCAAATCTCGTCCTAAAGGTGTATCTTTTTTTGCCTCAGCACGCAACATTTCTCCCGTTGAAAGATGACATATATCAATATTTTCTTTTAAAATTCTGGCTTGCGTGCCTTTACCGCAGCCCGGGGCTCCGGTAAAGACAACATGCAAGCCTTTGCCATTTTTGCTCATTTATTTTCTCTTTTTGTTAAGAAGAGATGCTTTTTTAATTAAGCCTTCATATTGATATGCAATTAAATGCGATTGCACTTGTGTAACAAAATCCATAGTTACCTGAACCACAATTAACAATGTTGTTCCACCTAAAACAAACGGTACAGAAAGTTTTGAAATTAAAATTTCAGGTAGGATGCACAACAATGTTAAATATGTAGCACCAAGCACCGTTAAACGAGTAATTACATAATCAAGATATTCCGCCGTATTTTTACCCGGTCTGATACCAG